>NZ_JBFAOU010000161.1:0-18561 GCF_040675365.1 Catellatospora sp. NPDC049609
GCACAACCGAAAGCTCGTGAGGGGTCACCGCGACATGACACTACGCCAGCCCGCAGAGACCCCTACGACACGCCGACCTAACAAAGCACTACTAGGCAGTCGCCTCTGGTACTACAGGCGCCTCTGCGACCCTCTCGTGGTTCGACGGCGAGAGCCAGTTCGCGTCGGACAATAGCCGGCTCGTGCGACGCAGGACGGGTCATCACGAGCGCCAACGCGAGCGCAGGATGGCATCCACGGCTCCCTGCCCCAGGCCCTCCCTCAAAGCCGGGCCGGCCCCTCGTGGCGCCACGAGTGCTCATGAATGGCGCAGTGCGTGCATGTGCGGCGTTGGCTGCACCCGGTGAGCTTGGCGAGCCAGCCGTGGAGGTTCTCTTCCGGTGGGTACGCCTCCCTTGCGCGAGGAGTCGTTCGGTTAGGTCCGCTCGCGTCATCCACGGATCGCATACCCGCGTCCTATACGCACAAACATGTGGTGTGGGGCCGCCAGGGCTGTGCCTGGCGGCATCGCGGCCGACGGTCCGTGGAAATTTCCGGGGTAGAGAACGCCGGGCCCTGATCCCAACGGCGGGTCGCGCGTCCCGCCGACTTCGGTAGCGCTGTTTCACGTGAAACATTGAGATCGCAATTCGGGGAGGGATCGGTGAGTGTTGGGACGGGGAGGCCCCGTGCCGCACTCGGCCAATCCCTCGCAGCCCACTTCCGGCAGTTCGCCGAACTTGACGAACCGCACGCATCGTGGCGTCGCCTCGTGTCCAGACGGGTCGCGAGACGAGTGTTCGCCGAATGCATGTCCGTGTGGAGCCGGCCAACGCATGGCGGCACAGCCCGTCCAGTGCTAGGACGCGAAGGCGCCGAGATGAGCTCGGCAGGTCCCGAGATGAGCTCGGCAGGTCCCGCACAGCAGTTGAGCCGAGCTAAAAAATGACGAGCGGCGGTGCGCATAGAACCCGTCGGGCGGCGCCGGGGCCACGGTCTCACCCTCGGCGGTTCGGATGGGGAAGGTAACAACATGTGGGGTGCGTTACCGCCATGGCGGAACGAGGCCCGACTTCGTGTCGAGGCAAAGTGCGTCCAGCCGTATGCCATCCCCTTGTGCCGTGCTGCGAACGTTCGGCGGGGCGGCCAGGTTCACGGACGACGCGCTTCCTCCCGGCACCGAGTGGAAGAGAACAGAGTGTGCAGTGCGGCCCTCGGGGCAAGCTGCGGGGCGGAGCGCTCGAGTGAGGAGTCCTGCTGGCTTCAGTACGACCGGACCGCGCTGTCCCGACCCTCCAGACTTCGGTCGGCCGCGCCTTCCCGACCTCCAGGCCTCGGCCGGCCCTGCCGTGTCGGCGCCCCAGTCCTCGGCGGGTAGTTCGTTTGCGAAAAGTCGGCTTCGGCGTCGTGTCCGCGTCGCCGTGCGGGACTCGTGGGCGACGCGCTCGACCGCTGCTGGACGTCCCATTGGCGCGCGCGTCATCTGTCAGCGCACGATCGAACCGTCCGGTGTTGAGTCCAGTGCTGGCATCGCTCTCGTCTTCGCTGGGGCACATGCTGTGGTTGGGTCAGGGCAACGGGACGATGGGCCGGACGAATCGTTCCCTGCGTCACGCCTATCTCTGGCCACCAACGCTGGTCCGAACGCTTGGCGCTACCCCCTCTGAGAACGAGCGGCGTGCGCGCGGCCCAAGGGTAGTCGCCGCCTTGGCGGTATCCGGAGCCGCGCGGCGCAGTCTGTGTGCGGCAGACGCACCCCTCGCTGACGCGGCGTCGAAGCGAAGGTGGCCGCGCGCGGCACTGCCAGCGAAGCCGGTACCTCGCCCACAGTTTGCTACGGGAGCCCAGGGACGGCACACCGTTGAACCTCGTGCAGCCACTGGACCGCACGCGGCGGAACCCGCGACATCCCCGTGGTGTGCAGCGGGACGATCGAACTCCCGGTGAACCGAGGCCGAGGTTTCGGAACGCGCGAAGTCTGGCGGGCAGTAGTAACGCCTCGCCCCTTCACGCCAATGCTCGGGGCTGGCTGCACAGGCGAGGGACGTTCGGTCGACCCAGCGAACTCTCGGCGAGTTCGATCGGCACGAGAATGCATGGTTTCACGTGAAACCAAAGTTCGTCCGCATCGGCTCCGTGGGTTGTACGACCCCCCGCGACCCGGCTTCGAGATCCGCTCCGGGCGCATCGCGCCGGAGGGCGTCGAGACTGAGCGCACGGAGCGGGAGGGCGTTCGAGATCGAGCGCACCGCGCTGGAAGGCGTCGAGACTGGAACGCCGATCCGAAAGCCGTGGAGACTGGAGCGTCCATTCGGAAGGCGTCGAGATGGGCGTCGAGGTCGATCCGCCCCGTCGCCGGTCGACGTCAACGCGCCCGCCGCTCGCCGCAGATCGTGGTCCCCTGGAGCGACCGGTGTGGGAGCGCCGAGACGGTGGAGACAACGGAGATGGTGAAGGTGGTGTGGCGCTGGTCCACTGCACGGAGGCAGGAACGGCACCGCCGACATCGGGAGCCGCATGTCGGCCCGGGCATCTCCAGTTGGGCACGATCTCCTCGTTCACGCCGGCGTACAGGTCGGCCCGCTCCCCCGGCTCGGGTGGTGCGCTTGCCCCGTCACCGGTTCGGGCCACGAGCTCGCAGGGCGTTTCGTTTCGGTGTTGCCTCGGCCGGAAGGGGGCTGCCGCCACGCTTCCCCTTGGCCGGTCGCCGCTGGGCGCGTCGGTCCCACCGAACATCGCCGGCATAGCCGCAGCAGACCGCAGGACCGCAGGACCGCAGGACCAGCTACTCGCGCCCCATCCAGGTGGCCACGCATGCCTCGTTGCCTTCGGGGTCGGCGAGGACCCACCACCTCGGCGCATACGCGTCGGTGACCAGACGGCCGCCGGCGGCCAGGGCGGCGGCGATCCGTGCTTCGGCCTGATCGTGCGGGACGGCGACGTCCAGGTGGATACGGTTGCGCTGCAACCGCGGGGCATCCATCCGCTGAAACTCGAAGCCCGGGCCGCGGCGCACCGGATCGGCCAGGTAGTCGTCGCCGATGGGGAGATACCCCAGCAGCGCCTGCCAGAACGGCAGTACGTCCGCGACGACGAGTGCGTCGATCGTGACGTTGATGAGCTGCACGCCGGACGGGTCGGCTGGCAGGCCCAGCCCCGCCGCCGCAGCGGAAATCCGTCGGGCCAGTGCGACGTCGCGGTTCAGCAGTGACACCGTGACGCCGGTGTGCCGCAGGTCGACTTTGAGGTGTTGCTCGTCGGCGCCGGCGACCCGGCCGATCTCCTCGACGAACGCGACACCTTCGGCGAGTGATCCGGTCCTGAAGTACGCGGCGACGACGTGGTACAGGACTCGCCAGTCGTCGACGCCGTCCGCAGCGTGGAACTGCCTGGCCGAGATCCGTGCAACCATGCCGGTCAAGCTACACCAGGACGGGCCGGCCGGCGGTGCTGGTGCATCGCGCTGCCGCCTGCAAGCAGCTCCACACCGACGACACCTCCTGGCTCTCGCGCACGATGAACGACTGATCCGGGCAGGCGGACCGCCCCCACACCCCGTCTCGGTCGAGGTCCAGACGAGCTCGGCTCCGCCGCCGGCGTCGGTGACCCAGCGCGCTTGGAGCCGACTCTCACCGTCGGCGGCTCCGAGTCAACGGAACCCCCGGTTGCCTTCCGGCGCGGGTGCCTCGCCTTCACCCTCACTCCAGACCAGCGGGAGGGTGCGGGATGCGTCGCCCAACCCCTCCCGCCGGGGCGAAGCCAGGCCCCCCGATCGCCGCAGACGACCCGTCGTGCCGAGCCCGGCTGAACGGGATCCGTGCCCAGTCAGCGGTGATGAGCGGTGGGCCCGATGCCGTATGCGAAATGGCGTCCCTCGACCCGAGTACGGGGTGCCGAGCCCTGGTCAACCGGTCGGCCGGGTGGCCCGTTGAACGAGACCCGCGCTGGCTCGCCAGACACGCACCTACAAGGAGTGGTCCGATCTGACGCGAGGGGTCGGCGGTCATGCCGTCGAGCTCCGGATCAGCGAGGTCTACGAGAAGGAAGGGCCGGCCCGGTAACCGAAGGGCCCAGGCAACGCGTCTGCTGGCGGCCGACCTCCGGGCAGAAGGTGCGTGGCTCCCCCAAGCGAGCCCGCGGTGCAAGGACCTCGGCTTGCCGTCTGGACGAGACACCGCGCGGAAACGGGGAACCCCGCCAACCCGGACGGCAGCGTAAGAAAGGCAGGAGGTGCAGGTCGGGATGACAGGGGACCAAACGGTGGGCAGGGCACAGGATGACGGCCGAGCGCGCTCCGCTGCGGCCGACCATCGCACTGGCCCTGGCACTGCCCGCCGGGCTCGTCCTGCTGGTGGCAGGAGCCCGGACGGCGGGCTGGGCAGAGCATGGCAGAAGGGCCCAGCGGGTCGACCAGAGGGAATGCAAGTCGCGGCGGAAGGCGGGGACTGAGGGGTCGCTGCCACCACCGGATCGGGGGCGACTGGTGCGGGATGGCTGGAACAGGCAGACGTCGTGACGGCAGATGACTATGTGCAGCGAGACGATTACGGAAAGACATTCACCGGCGAGCGACTCCCCCTCGGGCGGTCGTGGAGTCGGCAGTCCTGCAAGCGACGAGAACACCGGCGCTCCATGGCGGTGTGGGCGGGTTCCCGGGTGTGCCTCGCCCGCGCCCTCACTCCGGACCAGCGGGAGGGTGCGGGATGCCTCCCCCTGCCAAAGCCGCGTGTGGGCCAGGGCCAGCCCTCTCCCTGGTGTCCGAGAGGCAGACCCCCACCCGTCGAGGGTGGCTGTCCGGCACTTGGCCGGCAGCGCGCCAGGGAGTCCGAGCCGCGCGAACTCAGCCTGTGGATCGCCCACCAGGCTGTTTGTGGGTATCCACAGGTACGCATGCCCAAGGTCAACGATCTACACAGGGCCCCTGCGGTGCGATGAAGGTCACGTATCGCCTGTCCACAGGCCTGCACTGTCCTCTTTCCACAGCCGAGGGCAGGTTATCCACAGGTCCTGTTTCACGTGAAACACAGCCCCCGTTCCGTCCGAAACCCCGTATTCGCAACGGGAAGCGCACGTAGAAACACCTGGCGGCGGTCAGCACACCCCGTTCGTGGCCGTCGTCACGATGCCGCATTCCACAGGCCCTCGGCTCGGTATCCACAAAGTTATCCACAGGCCGACCACCGCCTGTGGTTTCACGTGAAACCCGGCCCGGAAATCCACAGGCGGGGGAAGACAGGACTGCCTGCCTGGGCTAGATTCTGCAGGTGGCCGATACCCCGATGCCCCTTCCCGGCTTCACTACGTGGCCCTCGTTCCCGTTCGAGGGTGACTTCAAGATCAAGCATCTTGACCCGCCGGTGGAGACAGAGCCTGCCCGCAAGGGCGAAGACTCCGCCGACTGCACCGCCTGCACGGCTCCCGATGACGCGTACATCTGGGTGAACGAGCGCTGGCGCGTACGCACCATGGACCGCCCGACCGGTCTGCCGATGGTGCTCATGCTCGAGCCCCGCTCGCACCTGGACCTGGGTGACCTGCCGAACCTGCTCGCCGCCGAGCTCGGTGTCATGACGGTGCGGCTTGAGCGGGCCATCAGGTCGCTCGACAGCGTCGCGCGGGTCCACGTCTACCGGTGGGGTGATGGCGCGGCCCACCTGCACGTCTGGTTCATGGCACGCCCGCACGGCCAGCTCCAGCTGCGCGGCACGTTCCTCCCGCTGTGGGACGACATCCTGCCGCCCATCCCGGAGGACCAGTGGCGGGAGAGCCTGGCGCACGTCGCCGCGTGGCTCGCCGAGTTCGGTGGCACCCCGCTGGCCCAGCCGCCCCGCATCGACTGGCAGGCGCCGGCGAAGCTGACCGACGACTAAAGCCGCCGGACAGCCCCCGCCGCCGAGGGCGCGGACTGCATCCCGAAGACGGGCCGAGGCGCGCGCTGCAGACCGAGGGCGAGCCGAGGATGCGGACGGCGAACCGAAGGCGAGCCGATGACTCGAGCGGCGAACGGAAGACGTGCCAAGGACTCGGACGGCATACGGAAGACGAGCCGAGGTCGCCGAAGGGCATACCGAAGACGACATGAACAGCGCGAGGGCCGCAGGTTCGGGTGAACCTGCGGCCCTCGCGCTTCGTCCGGTGGGGTACGTGATCCCGGGTCGGGTCAGGCGGGCGGGCGGTCGGCGGCGCGCGTCACCAGGCGGGCGATGACGTCGCCCAGGTCGAGCCCGCCGGCCTGCACGGCCATCGGCAGCAGCGACGTCTCGGTCATGCCCGGTGAGACGTTCACCTCCAGCACGGTGCAGTCCCCCTGCGGGGTCACGATCAGGTCGACCCGGGACAGGTCGCGCAGGCCGAGGGCCTGGTGCGCCGCGAGCGCCGTCTTGACGACCGAGGCGCTGGTCTCGGCGGAGAGCCGGGCGGGCGCGTGCCAGGTGGTGAGGCCCGCCGTGTACCGGGCGGCATAGTCGTACACGCCGTTGCTGGGCACGATCTCGACGGGCGGGAGGGCGAACGGCCCGTCGCCCAGGTCGAGGATCGAGACTGCTACATCGACTCCCTCGACATAGCGCTCGACCAGCGCCGTCTGGTCGTACGCGAAGCAGCCGACCATGGCCGCGGGCAGTGCGGCGGCGTCGCGCACCACCGCGGCGCCGAGGCCGGACCCGCCCTGGGCGGGCTTCACCATGAGCGGCAGGCCGAGTCGCTCGACGATGCGGTCGAGCACGGCGACGGCGCCGAGTTCGGAGAACCGGTCGTGCGGCAGCGCGACCCATTCCGGGGTGGGGATGCCGTACTCGACCAGCACCGCCTTGGCGGAGGGCTTGTCCCAAGCGAGGCGGGCCGAGCGGGCGTCGGGCCCGACGTAGGGCACGCCGCACAGGTCGAGCACGCCGCGCAGCGAGCCGTCCTCCCCCGTGGAGCCGTGCAGGGCGATGAAGACGGCGTCCGGCGGGTCGGCCTTGAGCGCGGGCAGCAGGGCCACGTCGGCGTCGAGCAGGTCCGCCTCGACCCCGGCCGCGCGCAGCGCGTCGAGCACGCGGCGGCCGGAACGCAGCGAGACGTCACGCTCGTAGGACAGGCCGCCCGCCAGCACGAGGCAGCGGAGGTCAGGGCGGACGGCTGGCGTGCTGGACGGTGCGGTCACCCTCGAATCATGCCAAGTCGGGACCGGGCGTGTGCGCACCGGGCCGCGGCAGGGCGGTCACGGCGTCGAGCGTCCCGGTGTCCCCGAAGACGGCACGGACGGCGAGCTCCTGCTCGACCACGCCGGCGAGGCGGCGCACGCCCTCCCGGATGCGCTCGGGCGCCGGGAACGAGAAGTTGAGCCGCAGGTGCTGCTGGCCGGTGCCGTCGGCGTAGAAGCCGGTGCCGGGCACGTAGGCGACGCGCGCGGCGATGGCGCGGGGCACCATGGCCTTGGAGTTGAGCCCGGCGGGCAGGGTGGCCCACACGAACAGGCCGCCGGCCGGGTGGGTCCACGTGGTGCCCTCGGGCATCAGGTCGGACAGCGCGGTCAGCATGGCGTCGCGGCGCTCGGCGTAGATCTGCTGGTACGTCTTGAGCTGCTGGCGCCAGGGCATGGTGGACAGGTAGGTGCTCACCACGGACTGGGCGAAGTTGCTCGGGCACAGGATGTTCGCCTCGGTGGCGATCACCAGCTTGTCGCGTACCGCGTGGGGGGCCAGGATCCAGCCCACCCGCAGACCCGGCGCGAAGGTCTTGGAGAAGGTGCTCAGGTAAAAGACGCCGTCGCGGCGGCGGGCGCGCAGCGGCCGCGGCGCCTCGCCCTCGAAGCCGAGCCGGCCGTACGGGTCGTCCTCGATCACGAGCAGCCCGGCCCGCTCGCAGATGTCGAGCACCTGCTCGCGGCGCTCCTCCGACAGGGTGACGCCGGCCGGGTTCTGGTAGGTCGGGATCGTGTAGAGGAACTTGACCCGGCGGCCGAGCCGCCGCTGCTCCTCGATCGCCGCCTCCAGCGCGGCCGGGATGAGGCCGTCGTGGTCCATGGCCATGTGCACGACCTGCGCCTGCGCGGCCTGGAAGACGCCGAGCGCGCCGACGTAGGTCGGGCCCTCGGCGAGCACGACGTCGCCCGGGTCGAGGAAGAGCCGGGCGATCAGGTCCAGGGCCTGCTGGCCGCCGATGGTGACCACGACGTCGTCGGGTGACGCGCCGACCGAGCCGTCGATGCCGACGTCGGCCATCAGCGCGCAGATCTGCTCGCGCAGCTCGGCCATGCCCTGGCCGAGGCCGTACTGCAGCGCGCTGGCGCCCTGCTTGGCGACCAGCTCGCCGATGACCTCGCCGACGGCGTCCAGGGGCAGCGCGGAGATGTAGGGCATGCCGCCGGCGAGCGATACGACCTCGGGCCGGTTCGCCACGGCGAAGAGAGCTCGGATCTCGGAAGCGGTCATCCCACCGATACGCTGCGCGTACCGGTCGGTGTAGTCGTCGAGCGTGGTGCCCGTCTCCGACACGGTCCCTCCCCGGCCTGGACAAACAGTTGGCTGTCAAATCGTACGCTGGGTCAGGTGACCACTGAACCGACATTCGGTCGAATCCATCCTCCGGGATAGGTGCAGCGAGGCTGTAAACGGGCGTAAAGTCAGTTAGTTGGCTCGGCAACGAGTCGGATATTCGGCATGCGCGGCATTGCCGCGGTAGGAGCACGGAGCTGCTCATGTCACGCAGAGTGGTGAACCTGACGCTGGACACCCTGGAAGACCTGCCCAAGGGTTGTCGCAACTGCGTGTTCTGGGAGCTTGATCCGGTTTCGGCGGAGCGCGCCTGCGCCGCCGGGGATCCGGGCCTGGAGAAGGAGGCGTGGGTCTCGCAGACCCTGCTGGAGTGGGGATCCTGCGGCAAGATCGCGTACGTCGACGGCATGCCCGCCGGATTCGTGCTCTACGCCCCGCCGATGTACGTCCCGCGTGGCAACGCGTTCCCCACCTCGCCGGTCTCCCCCGACGCGGTGCAGCTGATGACGGCGCACGTGGTCGCCGCGTTCGCCGGGGGCGGGCTGGGCCGGGTGCTGATCCAGTCCGTGGCCCGCGACCTCGTCAAGCGCGGCATCCGCGCGATCGAGGCGTTCGGCGACGCGCAGTTCGGCGAGCAGGCCGAGGAGGACTCGCGGCAGTTCAGCTGCCTGGCCCCGGCCGACTTCTTCCTCGCCGTCGGCTTCAAGACGGTCCGCCCGCACCCGCGCTTCCCGCGGCTGCGGATGGAGCTGCGCACCGCGCTGTCCTGGAAGTCCGACGTCGAGTACGCGCTGGAGAAGCTGCTCGGCTCGATGAGCCCCGAGCTGCTGCGCCCCGGCGTGCGGCCGGCCGTGCGCAGCACCACCAACTAGGTCCGCGGCAGCGGGGCGCGGGCGGCCAGGTCGGCGCGGTCGGCGGCGGCCTGCCCGGCGGCCCAGCCGGCCATGTTCCCGATCCGCGAGGTGTTGCTCACCCGGTTCGGGAACAGGTCGTCGAAGGCCGCGGTGACCGCCTCGGTGCGGGCCGCCAGCACGGGCACCAGGTCCGTCCCGGCCGCCGCCGCGGCCTGCGCCTCGTGCGTGGCCTCGCTCAGCCGCTCGCCGATGCGCTGGGCGTACGCGCTGAGGAACGCCTGCCGGAACGAGCGCACGTCGTTGCGGCCGTACCGGTCCTGCCGCGGGTTCGCCGCGGTCATCGCGCGCACCGCCTGCACCAGCAGGGAGGTGTAGAGCAGCTCGACGGCGTCCAGGTCGGGCTCGAACCCGACCATCGTGCTCAGGCCGAACTCCTTGAAGTTGACCGCTCGGCAGCCGTTCGCCTTAGCGACGACCTGCAGCAGCATCGCCTTCGGGCCCTCGTACGGGTTCGCGATGACGATGCGGCGGGTGTCCGGGCCGTCGCCGCCGCCCGCCGTGGCGTCCAGCAGCGCGTGGTCGATGCTGTGCCGCGCCATCAGCTGCTGGGCCTTCGCGCTGAAAGCCTCGGCCTCCTCCGGGAACCCGGTCGACTCGGCCTTGGCCAGCAGCGCCCGGATCCGGTCCAGCATGCGCTGGTCGGCCTCCCGCGTCGCCCGGCTGGTGCCGCGCCGGGGCGGGATGGGCGTGCCCGGTGCGTGCCCGGCCTTCTCCATCGGCGGCAGCTCGTGGTGCAGCCAGCGCATCAGCTCGAAGGCGCCCCCGAGCACCTTCAGCCGCTCCAGCCCGTGCCGCTGCCCGAACTCGGCCAGGTGGTCGGTGTCCGCCGCCCACCAGACGGTCGCCTCCAGCGCTTCGAGCTGCAGGTGCCAGCGGGCGGTCACGGTCTCGGGCGCGTGCGCCCGCATGCGGGCGGCGGAGGCGTCGCTCAGCAGCCGTGCCATCCAGCTGGTCGTGGCGCTCGGCGCCTTGACGCGCGCGGCGAACCTGCGCAGGGCGTGGTCGAGCTCCACCGGCTGCCAGTGGAGGTCCCAGGCGTGCTGCACCGACAGTCCGATCGCGTGCAGGGCCGCGGCCCCGATCGCGCCGGGGTCGAGCGTGCTGGCGTACACGTCGTCGCAGGCCTTGCGGAAGCGCCGGTGGTCGCGGTACGCCAGCGCGCCGGTGACCTCGGCGAGCATCCGGTCGGCGTACCGGCGGTGCGCGTCGGCGGTGGGCGCGTCGGCGGGAGGGGTGGCGGGCACGGCGCTCAGCTGGGCAGCGCCATGCGCAGCGCGCTGACGTCGATGGTGCCGGTCTTCACGTCGATCTCGACGGGGTAGTACATGCGCTGCACCGCCGCGACGATCGCCTCGACCACCCGCTCGCGGAACATCGGGTCGATGAGCTGCGCCCGGTCCTTCGGCGAGGTGAGGTAGCCGACGTCGACGCGCACCGCGGGCATGCGGGTGTAGCGCAGCAGCTCCCAGGTCTTGGCGTGGGTGTGGCAGTTGCGCAGGCCGGTGCGGGCCACGATCTCCCGCTGGACCAGCCCGGCCAGCCGCTCCCCCATCGTCGAGGTGACGCCGTTCTCGGTGCCGTAGTGGTACGTCGCGACGCCGTCGGCCTGCGGGTTGTGGTGCCCGTCGATGTGCAGCGAGATCAGCAGGTCGGCGCCGAGGTCGTTGGCGAGCTGCGCCCGGTCCAGGTCGCTGGGCGCCTCGATGGGCAGCGGACCCCGGGTCAGGTGCACCCGCATGCCCGCCGCGGCCAGGCGGCCCTCCAGCCGGGTGGCCAGGTCGTACGCCAGGTCGGACTCGGTCCAGCGCAGCGGCCCGTCGGGCACCACCACGCCGGGATCGGAGCCGCCGTGCCCCGGGTCGATGATGATCTGCCGGCCGACCAGGCTGGGACCGCTGTGCCGGAAGGTGACCTCCTCGCGCAGCTTCAGCGGCGAGCCGCCGACCACCTTGCGGCCGAGCCGGCGCAGCATGTGCAGCGTCTGCGGGCCGCAGGAGCCGTCCGGGGTCAGCCCCATCTCGCGCTGGAACGCCGACAGCGCCCGCGCCGTACGGGGCCCGTAGGTGCCGTCGGTGCGGCCGACGTCGTACCCCATCTCCAGCAGCCGTTCCTGGAGCTGGCGGACGTCGTCGCCGCGCAGCGGGTTGGTGACGCTGTAGTAGAGCGTGCGGGCGCCCAGCGTCCACCGGGCCGCGTCCAGCGCGCGCCACGTCTCCGCGCCCACCTCGCCGTCGACGGAGAGCCCACGGTCCTGCTGGAAGGCGCGGACGGCCCGCTCGGTGGGCGGGTCGAAGTGGTCCGCCTCGGCCGCCTCGGCGGCAGGCTGGAGCAGGCCGAGCGCGATCAGGATCGACCTGATCTCGGTGACGGCCGGGCCGCGCTCACCGCGCTTGATGGCTCGCACAGCGGACCTCCTGGAAACCTCACAAATGCCACCGGAGCCTACCGCGCCGCACCGGCCGGCAGTGACCTCGCACCTGGCTCGAATCAGCGCGCCGCCCGGTTACCGGCTTTCCCGGATACGACAGTGTGCGCCTGTCCGGTCCCCGGCATGTCGCGGGGCTCTGAGCCGCAGCTCAGAGCCCCGTGCGAACCGCTGCGACGGGCAGCGTCAGAGTGCCGACTCGATGAGCCGGACGATGTCGCCCTTGGGCTTGGCACCCGCGACCGACTGCACCGGCTGGCCGCCCTTGAACAGGGTCAGCGTCGGCACCGACATCACGCGGTAGGCGCGTGCGGTCTCCGGGTTGGCGTCGATGTCCAGCTTGACGATCGTGACCTGGTCGGCCATCTCGCGCGCGATCTCCTCGAGCACCGGCGCGACCTTGCGGCACGGCCCGCACCACTCGGCCCAGAAGTCCACCAGCACCGGCTTGTCGGACTGCAGTACGTCACTGACGAACGTCGCGTCGGTGACCGCCTTCGCGGATCCCATTCGGGTCTCTCCCATCCTCAGAAAAACTTCGTTCACGTCGTGGTGCCGGCCGGGCGGCCGGCGGCGCTCGGTGCGCCAGGCAGAGCCGCAACTTCCTGGCGCTCAGTGCGCCAGGCAGAGCCGCAACTTCCTGGCGCTCAGTGCGCCAGGAAGCGCTCGGCGTCCAGCGCCGCGGTGCAGCCCGTGCCGGCCGCGGTGATGGCCTGGCGGTAGGTGTGGTCGACGAGGTCGCCCGCGGCGAAGACGCCGGGCAGGTTGGTGCGCGTGCTCGGGGAGTCCACCTTCACGTAGCCCTCGTCGTCCAGCTCGATCTGGCCGCGGAACAGCTCGCTGCGCGGGTCGTGGCCGATGGCGACGAACACGCCGGTGGCGGCCAGCTCGCGCTGCTCACCGGTGACCACGTTGCTCACGCGTACGCCGGAGACCTTGCCGTCGGCGCCGACGATCTCGTCGATCACGGTGTTCCACTCGACCGAGATCTTCTCGTTGGACAGCGCCCGCTCCGCCATGATCTTGCTGGCGCGGAACTCGTCGCGGCGGTGGATGATGGTGACGTGCTCGGCGAACCGGGTGAGGAACGTCGCCTCCTCCATCGCCGAGTCGCCGCCGCCGACGACGACGATGCGCTGGCCCTTGAAGAAGAAGCCGTCACAGGTGGCGCAGGACGACACGCCGTGGCCGAGCAGCTCCTGCTCGCCCGGCACGCCCAGCGGGCGCCACGCCGAGCCGGTGGACAGGATCACGGCACGGGACTGGTACTCCCGGTCGCCGACCCAGACCTTCTTCACCTCGCCGGACAGGTCCACCCGGGTCGCGTTGTCGGTGATGAACTCCGTGCCGAAGCGCTCCGCCTGCTTGCGCATCTGGTCCATGAGCTCCGGGCCCATGACACCGTCGGGGAAGCCGGGGAAGTTCTCCACCTCGGTGGTGGTCATGAGCGCGCCGCCCGACTCCACGCCCTCGATGAGCAGCGGCTTCAGGTTGGCCCGAGCTGCGTACACGGCCGCGGTATAGCCGGCCGGACCCGAGCCGACGATGATCAGGTTTCGGACGTTCTCCACGAGACGCGCTCCCTAGGATCGACACGAACACTTCGCGCCGTGCTTGTCGCAGGCTGAAACGCCATCGTACGGAGCGGGCATTCCGTAACGTGCCCAGCGGTGGGTCAGCTCACTGTGTCTAACTCAGCGGTGCCCGGAACAGCTCGTCGGGGCCGTTCTCGCCGCAGCGCGCACCGGCCACGAACCACCAGCCGCCCTGGCCCGTGTCGAGCCTGAGCACCACGGCCGGCCTGCCCTCGAAGCGGGCGAAGTCGACCGAGGTGACGGTGCCGGGCACGGTCGACTGCACCGCCGCCAGGCAGCGGCTCAGCGCCTCGGACGAACCGGCGAGCCGCTCCAGCCCGCTGGGCGCCCGCAGGGCGCCGCTGTCCGTCGCCCGGCTGCTGGTGGACAGCGGCGCGACCTCGGTGCTCTTGGCCGTGGCCGGCTCGCTGGCCTGGGCCTGGGTGCGCACCGCGTCCCGCAGGTCCTCACGCCGGTAGTCGGTGCCGCTGGCCACCGCCGGGATGGAGCCCGCCGCGGACCACACCTCCGCGGACGGGGCGTCCGCGGCCGCGGGCGCCGCCGCCTCGTCCTGAGCCGTCATGCCGAGCGGGCCCAGGGGCAGCGCGACACCCGCCACGACCAGCACGCCCGCCGCCACGGCCACGGGCATGGCCCAGCGGCGCCGGCGCCGGGCGGGGCGGCCGGAGGGCTCGGTGCGCGCCAGCGTCCGCTCTCCCGTCCCGCTGCGCGGCGCGGCGGCCGGCACGGGTGCGAACTCCGGCGAGGCCAGCAGCGCGTCGAAGCGGGCCGCGACGTCGGCGGGCATCGGCTCCGGGGTGCCCGCGAAGGCGGTCAGGTCGGCCGAGACCAGGGACAGCGCCGCGCGCAACTCGTCGGCGGCGGTGTGCCAGGCCGGGTCCTCGGCGATCAGGCGCGCGACGCGGGCCTCGTCCGGGGTGCCCTCCAGCGCGCCGCCGACGTAGTCGGCCAGCAGATCGAGATCAACTGTGGTCATCAGAGCCCCCCTCTCGGTGCGACGTCCTGCGTCCGTGTCCCTCCGACGTCGGGTGAGGCGCTCAGGTTGCGCAGGTGGCCCAATATCACGGCGAGCCGCGACCGGCCCCGTGAGCAGCGGCTCTTGATCGTGCCCTCGGCCACGCCCATCATCTGCGCGACCTCGGCCACCGAGTAGCCCTGCAGGTCGACCAGGACCAGCGCGGCGCGCTGCTCGTACGGCAGCTCGGCCAGCGCCGCGCGGACCACCATCGCGGTGTCGTGGTCGGTGCTGGGCGCGGCGGGCTCGTTGCGGGCGGGGCCGTGCCGGTCGTCGTCGTCCGCGCCGGCCTGGCCGGGCAGCGGCACGGTGGGGTGGGCCTGGCGCCGCCGGAGCCGGTCCACGCAGGCGTTCACGACGATGCGGTGCAGCCAGGTGGTGACGGCGGCCTCGCCGCGGAAACGGGCGGCGGCGCGGTGCGCGGACAGCATCGCCTCCTGCAGCGCGTCCGCGGCGTCCTCGCGGTCGCCCGCGGTGCGCAGCGCGACCGCCCAGAGCCGGTCGCGGTGGCGGCGGAACAGCACCCCGAAGGCGTCGGGCTCGCCGGCGGCATGGGCCGCCAGCAGCTCGGCGTCCGTTCGAGGGTCCGGCCCGGTCACTGCACCTCTACCACGATCTCCTGCACGCCGACGCGGAACCTGCTGGCATTCTCCGAGTCCTTGGGCAGCTGCGAGATCCAGACCATGAGGTACTGGTACGGCGTGGTGGCGTCGGTGGCGAACACCATGGTGCTGCCGGAGTCGGAGCCGAACACGGTCGCGCCCTCGACCCGCTTGAACGTGTCGACGATGGTCTGGTCGCCGGCCTTGGTCTGCGGCGCGTCGGCCGGGCCGGCCTGCAGTTCGGCGGAGGTGCCGGTGTCGGTCAGCTGAAGCTTGACGCTGGACACGATCTGTGGCTTGTCCAGCTTGATGAGGATGCCCAGGCCCTTCTTGGGCTGGGCCGGGGTGCCGAAGTTCTGGTTGTAGTAGCTGGTGCGCCAGTGAGAGTTCACGTCGCCGTCGATCATCCGCTTGGCCTGGCTCGCATTGTCGCGGTCGCCGTACGGATCCACGATGCGCACCTGGTCGTCACGCAGCACGAGGGCTTGCGGCCGGGGCGCAACCGTCGCGCTCGGCTCGACCGAGACGACGGGCGACGGGGCGGCGGCCGGCGGCTGCGTGGCGTCGGCGTTGAGCGCGCGTACGGCGAGCACCAGGCCGGAGACGACCAGTGCCAGCGCGACACCGCCGGCCACCATGAGCTTCGGCGTGGCGGCGCGCGGGGTGGGCTCGGCGGCCTCCTCGGCGAACCGCAGCGTGCCGTTGCCGCCGAGCAGCAGCCGCTCGCCGGTGTCCAGCCGGGCCAGCTCGGAGGTCAGCACCTGCGCCGAGGGCAGCGCCAGCTTGCCGTCGAGCAGGTCCATGACCAGATCGTCGAGGTACGTCGGGACGCCGGCGCGGACCTGGCGCGGCGCGACCAGGGCGCCGGTGCTGTCGCGGCGGCCGTCCGGCAGCGCGGACTCCCGACCCGCCTCGGCCTTCGGCCAGTGGCCGGTGAGCAGGAAGTAGGCCAGCGCGCCGAGGCTGCGTACGTCGGCCTCGTTGCTGGTGTTGGCGTCGACCCGGGCGTCGGCGAGCACGACCCGGCCGTCGCCCGCGATCAGGACCGTGCCGGGGTGCACGTTGCCGTGCGCCATGCCGCTGGTGTGCAGCGCGGACACCGCGTCGGCGACCGCGTGCAGCACCGACGTGGTGCGCTCGGCGTCGAACGGGCCCTCCTCGGCGACCAGGTCACGCAGGGCCGTGCCGTCGATCCACTCGCGGATCACGTACGCCCGCTCGCCCTCGTCGATCGCGTCGTAGACGCCGATCAGGTTGGGGTGGACGACGCGGCTGGCCGTGACGGCGGCGGAGAGCATCTCCTCGGCCGAGGAGCCGCCGGGCGTCCGCAGCACGAGCGCGACCGGCCGGCGCAGCACCACGTCGACACCGCGCCAGACCTGGCGGCCGGCGCTGTCGTTGTTGATGTGCTCCTCGAGGCGGTAGCGCTCAGCGAGCACGTCGCCGACCGCCAGCCCGCCCAGGGGTTCGGCAGCCGACCCGGCCGCGGTTGGACCCTCGCCGACCTGGGTCACCCCGTCCTCCCTCGTGATGCAGTCGCGCATTTCTACCCGCTCGGTGGCGCCAGTGATCGGACTCAGCGCACACGTCGAGGACGTCGCTTGTTGTCCGCTATCTAGAGAGCCTAGGCGTTCCGCTCGGTTGCCGAGTGCGACCTTACAGCTATCCGACGAATCGGCGCAGGGGCAAGGGGCCGTTCCAGGACTCGAACCTGTATCAGTCGGCGGTACGGATACTCGGTGCGGGTGGCACAAAATAGCTACGCTTCCTCCATATCGGGCAAATTCGACAGGGAGCGGCACGATGGCGGACGCGGCGACGGTACGGGCGGGCTACGCCTTCGACGGCCCGGCGCTGGAGCTCGGCGCGCTGGTCGGCGACGGCGGCAAGGCCCAGCCCGACTGCCCGGTCCGGGTGCCGCTGGCCATGCTCAACCGGCACGGCCTGGTCGCGGGCGCCACCGGCACCGGCAAGACCAAGACCCTCCAGGTGATCGCCGAGCAGCTGTCCGCCGCCGGAGTGCCGGTGTTCCTCGCCGACATCAAGGGCGACGTCAGCGGCATGGCCGCCCCGGCGGCCCCCGACGGCCGGATCACCGAGCGGATGGCCGAGCTCGGGCAGCCGTGGACGCCCACCGCGTACCCCTGCGAATTCCTCACCCTGGGCGGCAAGGGGGTCGGCGTGCCGATCCGGGCCACCGTCACCGACTTCGGGCCGCTGCTGCTGGCCAAGGTCATGGACCTCACCGAGGTGCAGACCTCCTCGCTCAACCTCGTCTTCCACTTCGCCGACGCCAAGGGCCTGCCGCTCGTCGACGTCAAGGACCTGCGCTCGGTGATCCAGTACCTGGTCTCCGAGGAGGGCGCGGCCGAGCTCAAGAGCCTCGGCGGGCTGTCCTGGCAGACCGCCGGGGTGCTGCTGCGCGAGCTGATCGCGTTCAGCGACGCCGGGGCGGACGCGTTCTTCGGCGAACCCGAGTTCGCCACCACCGACCTGCTGCGCACCGCCCCCGACGGGCGCGGCATGGTCACCATCCTGGAACTGCCCGGCGTCGTCGCCCAGCCCGCGCTGTTCTCCTCGTTCCTGATGTGGCTGCTCGCCGACCTCTACCAGGAGCTGCCCGAGGTCGGCGACCCGGACAAGCCGAAGCTGGTCTTCTTCTTCGACGAGGCCCACCTGCTGTTCCGGGACGCCGCCAAGGCCTTCCTGGAGTCGATCACCCAGACGGTGCGGCTGATCCGGTCCAAAGGCGTCGGGGTCTTCTTCGTCACGCAGACCCCCAAGGACGTCCACGCAGACGTGCTCGCCCAGCTCGGCAACCGGGTCCAGCACGCGCTGCGGGCGTACACGCCCGACGACGCGAAGGCGCTGCGGGCGACCGCGTCCACGTTCCCGAAGTCGGACTACGACCTCGAGGAGGTGCTGACGCAGCTCGGCACCGGCGAGGCGATCGTGACCGTGCTCAACGAGAAGGGCGCGCCCACCCCCGTCGCCTGGACCCGGCTGCGGGCCCCGCAGTCGCTGATGGCCGCCGTGGACCCCGCGGTGCTCGCGGCGATCACGGCGGGGTCGCCGCTGGGCGCGAAGTACAGCCAGCCGGTGGACCGCGAGTCGGCGTACGAGATGCTGGCGGCCCGGCTCGCCCCGCCGCCCGCCCCGGCTCCCGCTCAGCCCCCGGCGCCCGCTCCCCCGCCGCAGGCCAAGCCGGAGCCGAACCTCGCCGAGCAGATCCTCGGCTCCCGCACCACCAAGCGCCTGCTCACCACCGCGGCCGCAGCCGCCGGCACCGCCATCATCCGCTCCATCTTCGGCACCCGCCGCCGCTGACCCGGCGCCTGCCGTTCCCCTACCGCAACTCTTGAAGAGTTGCGGCATCGGTGACCTCCGGAGACAGCGACTCCTTCGGAGTTGCGAGCGCAGCCGCGGGTCGCGCCGGCGCGGCCGGCGGACGGAGGGCGTGGTCGAGGAGGGGCGGCCGGCGGGACGGGGCCGCAGTTTCGGGGGAAGTGTGGGCATGACGAGCCGCGAGGCCGCAGTTTCGGGGAAACTGCGGC
>NZ_JBFAOU010000162.1:0-18525 GCF_040675365.1 Catellatospora sp. NPDC049609
GCGTCGGCCGCCGCGGACGCCGCCCTCGACGCGTACCCCCGGATCGTCGCGGCCCTGATCCGCGTCACCGGGGACTGGACCCTGGCGGAGGACTGCGCCCAGGAGGCGCTGGCGGCCGCGGTGGAACGCTGGCCGGACGACGGCGTGCCGGGCAACCCCGGCGGCTGGCTGATGACGACGGCCCGCAACCGGGCCGTCGACGTGCTGCGGCGGGCCACGGTCGAGCAGCGCAAGCTGCGGGACCTGGCGCTGCTGACCGATCCCGAGCCATCCCCGGCCATGCGGGAGGACGTGGTGGACGACCGGCTGAGGCTGATCTTCACGTGCTGCCATCCGGCGCTGCCGGCCGAAGCCCAGGTCGCGCTGACCCTGCGGACGATCTGCGGGGTGCCGACCGCGGACATCGCGCGGGTGTTCCTGGTCGCCGAGGCGACCATGACGCGGCGGCTTACCCGGGCCAAGACCAAGATCGCGCAGGCGGGCATCCCCTACCGGGTGCCGCGGGGCGCGGCGCTGGCCGAGCGGCTGCCCGGCGTGCTGGCCGTGCTCTACCTGCTGTTCACCCGCGGCTACAACCCCGACGGCGAGCCGGCCTTCGCCGAGGAGGCGGTGCGCCTGGCCCGGCTGCTGCACGGCCTCATGCCGGACGAGTCCGAGCCGGCCGCGCTGCTGGCGCTGTTCCTGCTGCAGCACTCGCGGCGGGCCGCGCGCCGCGACGCCGACGGGCGGCTGCTCACCCTGGACCGGCAGGACCGGGCCCGCTGGGACCGGGCCGCGATCGAGGAGGGACTGGCCATCCTGGACCGGGTGCGCGGCGACGGACCGTACGCGCTGCAGGCCCGCATCGCCGCCTGCCACGCCACCGCCCCGTCGGTCGCCGGCACCGACTGGGCCCGGATCGCCGCCTGCTACGACGCGCTCGCCCGCGACGAGCCCGACCCGGTGATCGAGCTGAACCGCGCCGTGGCGCACGGGTACGCGTACGGGCCGGCGGCCGGCCTGGCGCTGCTGGCGCGGGCCCGCGCGGGCGGGGCGCTCGACGGCGAGGCGTACGCCGTCGCGGCCGAGGCCGACCTCACCGCGCGCGCAGGCGACCGTGCCCGCGCGGCGACACTGTTCCGGCAGGCCGCCGAGCTGGCCCGGAGCGACTCCGAACGCCAGGCGCTGCGCGAGCGCGCCGACGAGAACTCCTGAGGGGGACGCGATGACGTACACACCGGTCGGCACCGCGAACGAGACGCTGCTGGCGTGCCTGCACGGGCAGCGGCGGCACGTGCTGGGGATCGTGGCGGGACTGTCCGACGCCGACCTGCGCCGGCCCGTGCTGCCGTCGGGCTGGAGCTGCCTGGGCCTGATCCGCCACCTGGCACACGACGTGGAGCTGTTCTGGTTCCGGGCCGTGGTCGGCGGCGACCCGGCGGCCGTCGCCGCGCTGGCGGAGACGACCGATGCCTGGCAGGTCGGCGAGGACGTGCCCGCGCAGCAGGTCCTCGACTTCTACCAGCGGCAGATCGAGCTGGCCGACGCGGTCGTGCGCGCCACCCCGGCCGACGCCGCCCCCGCGTGGTGGCCTGACGGCCGCTTCGGTGACTGGCGGCCGGGCGACATGCGCGCGATCCTGCTGCACGTGATCACGGAGACGGCCTGCCACGCCGGTCACCTCGACGCCGCGCGCGAGCTGATCGACGGCCGCAGGTGGCTGGTCAACACGTGAAGGCGGCGCTCGCGAACAGACGATGACAGCCTTGTTACAAATTCGTGACCGCAAATGGGTTTAACGCGGCCGAGCGTGGGCATGAACGGAAGTCACCCGTCCCCTGCCCCTGGAGCCGAGGCCATGAGCGAGCCACTGGAGCTGCGCCTGTACGCCGCACCGTCGGGCCTCTACCTGACGGTGCGCGGATGGCTCGACGCGACCACCGCGCACCTGCTCGGCAAGGCGATCGCCGTGGCGCTGGAACGGTTCGAGGCCGACCAGCTCACGGTGGACCTCGCCGACGTCGAGGCGATCGACGTCGCCGGGATCGCGACGCTGACCATGTTCCAGGCCGCCGCGCTGCGGCACGGCGTGACGCTCTGCATCGCCCGGCCGCCCGCGGCGGTCCGCGCGGCGATCCACGCCGCCGGCGCGGACGTGCTGCTCGCCGTCGCGCCGGCCGACGAGTGGGAGCCGCCGATCGACGACGAGCGCCCGCGCCGCTTCACCGACGCGCGGCGGAGCTGCCTGCGCCCGCGGACGCCGGCCGGGCGCGGACGCCGTCACCCGTGCTGATCCCGCCACGCCCCCTCGCACCACCGCCGCCTAGCGCCGGCCGGCCCGCTCGGGTGCGATCGGGGCGGCGAGGAACTCCGCGATGGGGTCGACCAGGCGCGGGGGCGCGATGGCGATGGCGTCGTGGCGGCCCGCCACGCGCAGCGTGCGCGCGGCGGGGATGACGCGGGCCAGCGCCGCGTTGTGCGCCTCGAAGTAGGCCGGGGCGTTGGCCCCGCAGGCCAGCAGGACCTCGGCGGTCACAGCCGCGTACCGCTCGGCGGGGCCGTCGTGGGCCGCCACCTGCCTGACCTCGGACATCGTCATCGGCAGCAGCTCACCCATCCCGCGGCCGATCGGGGTGCGCAGGAACGCCCGGCAGATCGCCGTGCGCACGCTCAGCGGCAGCTTCGACACCTTCGAGTGGGTGTTGACGCCGGCCGCGACGATCGCCATCGCGCGGGCGGTGTTCCCCGCGCGCAGCGCCTCGTCCACCGCGTCCAGGTAGGCCCACGACGGCGTCCCGTCGAGGGCGAGCGCCGGGTCGTAGAGGGCCAGCCGGTCGATGGGCAGGCGCAGGGCGGCGCGCAGGGCGACGAAGCCGCCGTAGCTGTGCCCGATGACGTTGCGGGCGCCGGTGTGCGCCAGCAGCGCGCCGAGGTCGTCGACCTCGTGCTCCACCGAGTAGGGCTCCCGGCGGGCGGGTGCGTCCTGCCGTCCGCGCCGGTTGTAGGCGTGCACGGTGAACCGGTCGGCGAGCCGGGTGATCAGGCGGCGGTAGACGTCGATGGTGACCCCGCCGCCGTGCACCAGGACGACACCCGGCCCGGTGCCGGTCGAGTGCAGGACGAGGCTCGCCCCGTCGGGTGCCGTGATCCGCTCCATGACAGCTCTCCTCCGCCACTTGAAAACCGTGAACGCTGTTCGCAGTTTATAGTAGTGCGGTGGCTCTCGCATCATCGGGCTCCGGCGCGGAGGGCTCCGGCGACCGGTCGATCTGGACCCGGCCCGAGCGCGGCAGGCGCGGACCGGCTCCGGCGCACAGCCGGGAGACGATCGTCGGCACCGCGATCCAGCTCGCCGACACCGGCGGCCTCGACGCGGTGTCCATGCGCGCCGTGGCGGCCGGGCTCGGCATGGCCGTCGCCTCCCTCTACCGGCACCTGTCGTCCCGGGAGGACCTGCTCGACCTGATGGTCGACAGGTGCGTGGGCGAGCTGAGCCCGTATCCGCAAGGCACCGGGAGCTGGCAGGACGAGCTGACCGGGCTCGCCCGCCGCCAGCTCGCGCTGTTCCAGCGGCACCCGTGGCTGCGCGAGGCGATCGGGCACGGCCCGAAACCCGGCCCGCACACGCTGTCGTACTTCGACGAATGCCTGCGCATCCTGCGGCCGGTGCGCTGCGGCACCGCCGCGAAGTTCGAGGCGATCGCCATGCTGACCGGCGTGGTGTCGCTGTTCGCCGCCGCCGTGCCCGCTCCCGACGCGAGCAGCGCGCCGGCACCCGGCTTCGGCGACGTCGACCCCGCGGCGTACCCACACCTGGTCGCCGCGGTCGCCGAGCCGGCGGGCGACGCACCCCGCCGGGACCTGTTCGAGCGGACCGTGCGCGGCCTGCTGACCGGGCTGCTCGCCGACGACCCCGGCTGACCCGCCGGACCGCGGTCGTGCGGCCGGGCCCCGGGCCGCCGGTCCACCAACCGGGTACGGTCGCGCCGTCGCGTACCCTTCGCCGGGTGCCCGAGCTCCAGCGCCTCCGCCTCGACCACGCCGCCGCCCTGCTCGCCTTCGAGCGGGCGAACCGGGCGTACTTCGCCGCGTCCATCCCGGACCGCGGCGACGCGTACTTCGCGGACTTCGCCGCCCGCCACTCGGCGCTGCTGGCCGAGCAGGACGCCGGACTGTGCCACTTCCACCTGCTGGTGGACACCGACGGTCAGGTGCTGGGCCGGGTCAACCTGGTCGACGTGGCCGACGGCGCCGCCGAGCTCGGCTACCGCATCGCCCGCGCCGCCGCCGGGCGGGGCCTGGCCACCGCAGGGGTGACCCGGGTGTGCGAGCTGGCCGCCGAAGAGTACGGGCTGACCAGGCTGCGGGCCGTCACCACGCTCGACAACGCCGGGTCGCGGGCCGTGCTCGCGCGCACCGGGTTCACGCCGGGCGAGCAGATCGAGCTGGACGGGCGACCCGGCCTCGCGTACGCCAAGGACCTGCGAGCCCGGACGGCGTGACGCACGAGCGGGAGATCGACGGCCGGTCGCCCCGCGCTCTCCGACGGCGGGCGCACCAAGAGCACCGACGCGCTGACCAGCACCGCCCGACTTGACCTTGACGTAACGTCAACGTTTCTAATGGTGTCATGCGCATCGGCGAACTGGCGGCGCTGGTCGGGGTGACCACCCGCACCGTGCGCCACTACCACCATCTCGGGCTGCTGCCCGAACCCGAGCGGACCCCCGGCGGGTACCGCGAGTATCGACTGCGCGACGCCGTCCTGCTCGCGCGGGTGCGCCGCCTGGCCGAGCTCGGCCTGTCGCTGGACGAGATCCGCGACGTGCTCGCCGACGACCAGGGCCGAGAGCTGCGCGAGGTGCTCACCGAGCTGGACGCCGACCTGGCCCGCCAGCAGGAGGCCATCGCCGCCCGCCGCGCCCGGCTGGCCGCACTGCTGGCCGGGGCCGACCTCAACCCGGACGCGACCGTCGCGCCGGACCTGGCCGACGCGCTGCGCGACCTGCACCCGGCGGGCTCCGCGTTCGCCGCGCTGGACCGCGACATGGTGTCGCTGATCGACACCGGCGCCGACCCGGCCGCCCGCGACCACGTGCTGGCACTGTTCCAGCCGCTCACCACGCCGGAGGCGCGCGAGCGGGGCCACGCGCTGACCGCCAGGATGGACGCGCTCGCCGACGTGGACCCGGCCGACCCCCGGGTGGGCATGCTCGCCGCCGACCTGGCCGCGCACCTGCCCGCCGAGATGGCCACCGCGATGCTGGCCAGCCTCGACGACGCCGAGACCGGCCGCTGGCTGGACCTGATGACCGATGAACTCACCCCCGCGCAGGCCCAGGTGCTGCGCCTGATGGTCACCACCCTCAAGGAGGCAGCCCGATGATGAAGATCGCCCGTGCCGCGCTGTTCGGCCTGGTCCCGGCGGAGGCGCTGCTGGCCGTGCTGCTGGTGTCCGGCGTCGCGCTGCCCCGCCCCGTGCTCGTGGCCGCGGAGATCGTGGTCCTGGCGGTGCTGGCGTTGGAGGCGGTGGCGCTGTGGCGGGTGTACCGCGCGACGCGCCAGGACGGCGCCGGGCGCAAGGCGGCGCTGCGGGCGGCGTACGAGCAGCTCGTGCCGGTGCAGGTGCGGCGGCTGATGAGCTTCGACGCGAAGGGCATGGTCAGCCTGGTGCTCTGGGTCACGGGACGCAAGCACGGCGTGCCCGCGGGCGCGGCGGCGTTCTCGTACGCCAGCGAGCAGGTGGTCCTGATGGCCGGATTCCTGTTCGCGTCCGTGATCGAGCTGGTCGGCGTGGAGATCCTGCTGCGCTCGCTGGACGCGCCGGCCGGGCTGCGCATGGTGGTGCTGGTGCTCGACGCGTACGGCATCCTGATCGCGCTGGCGGTCATCGCCTGCTGCATCACCCGGCCGCACGTCGTCAGCTCCGGTGAGCTGCGCATCCGCAGCGGCGCCTTCTTCGACCTGCGCATCCCGCGCGAGCTGATCGTCGCGGTGCAGCACAAGCGGAACTACAACGAGACCGGCATGCTCAAAGTGGACGGTGACGTGCTGGCGCTGTCCGTGAACAGCCAGACGAACCTGATCGTCGAGCTGGCCGAGCCGGTGGTCGCGGTGCGCCCGCTCGGCAGGCGGGAGCAGGTGCGGGTGGTGCGCTTCTTCGCCGACGACCCGTCCGGCGCGTTCGCGGCCCTGTCGGCCGGCCGTGACGCGGCAGCCGCCCCGGCCCGCTGACGATGCACAGCCCGCGGGAGGTCAGTGTGGCAGCGGCGAGGGGCGCCGGGCCGGCTGCTCCTCGTCCGTGGGCAGACCCCAGGCCTGTTCGAGGGCGTCGGGCCGGCGTACGCGCCGGGTGCGCGCCGGCACGCCCGGCTCCCCGCCACCGCGGTTGACCAGGGCGGCCAGCGCGGTGGTGATCGGGACGGCGGCGATCAGGCCGATCGTGCCCACCACCGACCGCACGATCTCCTGCGCCAGGAACTCCGTGGTCAGCATCTCCCCCAGCGGCGCACCGCCCGCCGTGAGCAGCAGCAGCGTCGGCAGCGACGCGCCCGCGTACGCCAGCACGATCGTGTTGATCACCGAGGTGATGTGCGCCCGGCCGACCCGGGACGCGGCCCGGTACAGGCCGAGGAAGCCGAGCTTCGGGTTGGCGTGCGCCAGCTCGGTGACGGTGTACGCCTGGGTCACGGTGACGTCGTCGAGCACGCCGAGCGCACCGATCAGGATGCCCGCGAGCAGCAGGCCCGGCATGTTGATGTCGGCGTTGACGAACGTCACGTACACCGACTCCTCGCTGGCCATGCCCGTCAGGTGCAGCAGCGACACCGACAGCGCCGACAGCAGGCCGGTCAGCGCGAGCGCGGTGAGCGTGCCCAGCACCGCCATCGAGGTGGGCGCGTTCACGCCGTGCGTGAGGTAGAGCACCACCAGCATGATCGCCGCCGCGCCGACGATCGCCACCAGCAGCGGCGAGCTGCCCGCCAGGATCGCCGGGACGACGAACATCAGCAGCACCGCGAACGTGAACGCCAGCCCGATCAGCGCCGTCACCCCGCGCCAGCGCCCGAACGCGATGACGGCGCCCACGAACGCCAGCGCCAGCGCCCACAGGCCGTCGGTCCGGTCGTGGTCGGCGATGTCGTAGCGCAGGCTGCCGTCCTCGAAGTCCTCGGTCAGCATGAGGATCACGTTGTCGCCGGGTTCGACCTCGGGCGCCCCCGGGCCCGACGGGATGCCCGTGGTGATCGTCTTGCCCTGCTCGGCGCCGCTGGTGAGGCGTACGGTGACCTCGCCGCAGGTCGGCGGCGCCTGCTGGTCCGGGGTCTGCACCGGAGGCTCCGCCACGTCGGCGCAGTCGACGATCCGCACGGTCTGCACGATCCCGTCGGCGCGCTCGGCGCCGGTCCACGGCTCGGCGTCGACCGGTCCCGGCCACAGCAGCACCAGGCCGGCCAGGGTGGCCAGGGCCGCCGGGATCAGCGCCGCGAGGGTCAGCCGGGTCGCCCGCCGCGACGACGGCGCCGCGGGACCGTGGGAGTGCCCGTGGCCGTGCGAGTGCCCTTGGCCGTCGGCGTGCCCGAGGCCGTCGGAGTGCCCGTGGCCGTCGGAGTGCCCGTGGCCGTCGGAGTGCCCGTGGCCGACGTGATGATCATCAGCGGTGTCCAGGTCGTGCCCACTGTTCACCCGGGGCTCCTCGGCGGTGGTGTCGGGGCGTCCGCGCCTCGGGGGCGGCGCGGCGCCGGCATCAGCGTCCGCCCAGTTAATCACGCATCCCGGCCGGGGACCGTGGCTGACCGGGCGTGCCCCGGCGGTCTCCGCCCGCCGTGCACGGGCTCACCAGTAGGTCTCGGGCTCGGTCGGCAGCAGCCGCTGCAGCAGCGGCTGGGCCGCGGCCACCACCAGCGGCCGGTCGTAGGTGAGCACGAAGTCGAACGCGCGGTTCTCCTCGTCGACGTCGTCCTCGCCGATCCGCTCGCAGCAGAACAGTCCGCCGGCGAAGTGCGCGCCCAGAACCACGACGACCCACTCGCGCTCCATCGGATCGCCGGGCGACAGCGGGCCGCCCCGGACCTTGCCCTCGGGCTCGGGAGCCATGCCTGTGGCGTACACCGCGGTCAGCACACCCCCGTCGGCGAGTCTGCGGTAGCGGCGCCGCGCCTCGTCGTCGAAGTAGCGGACGTGCTGGAACCCCGCGAGCAGCACGGCGGGCTCCGCCAGGTCGAGGCACTTGTTCTCCAGGTGCCGGCTCAGGCACCGGAGCATCGACTTGGTGGTGTGGCGGGGCGGCCGGTGCCGGGCGGCGACCTCGTACGGCGTGCCGCCGGGCAGCTCCGGCGCGGGCACCCGGGGCAGGTTGAGCACGGCCGGCACGAACTCGTGCGGCAGCGGCTCCGGGCGGCCGAACAGCCAGCCCTGCCCGAGCGTCGCCCCCATCGAGCGGGCGATCGCCAGGTGTTCCGGCGACTCGATGCCCTCGGCGAGCACGGCGGCGCCGGTGCGCTCCGCCTCGGCCAGCACGGCGTTGACGACGGCGGACGACTGCGGCGTGACCCGCCCCTGCACCACCCCGCGATCGATCTTGATCACGTCCGGGCTGATCAACGGCATCATGGCCAGGCTGCTGTTGTCGACGCCCACGTCGTCCAGGGCGATGCGCATCCCGGCCTCGCGCAGCCGCAGGATCGCCGCCAGCAGCCCGGCCGGGTCGCTGCCCAGCGCCCGCTCGGTGATCTCCACGACGACCTGGAGCTGCTCGGAGGCGGTCTGGAAGGTGTCGATCAGCTGCGCGGGCGGGGGCGTGCGGAACGTCGCCGGTTCGGCGTTGAGGAACAGCGGCACCGTGTTGGGCAGGCCGGCCATCAGCGCGGCCCGGCAGGACGCGGCCCGGCAGATCCAGTCGAGCTCGGCCAGCCGCCCGGCGCGGGCGCCCTCCTTGAAGAGCTTGTCCGGCGTGGCGAAGGCGCTGCCGCTGGGCCCGCGGATCAGCGCCTCGTAGCCGACGATGCCGCCGGAGTCGAGCGCGACGATCGGCTGGAACACCGGGTAGAGCGAGCCGCGCGACATCAGCGCGTCGAATTCGGCGTCGGGTGTACGGCCCACGCGTTATCACCGACCCCCGGCCCGTCCGCTTCGCTGCACCTTCGGCAGTGATCTTCCCTGCACAGCGTAGTCGGCAACCCCCGGCGGCATGGGCGGTTTGCGTGGGATGTCCGGGCAGCCCGGGTGAGCGTGGACCTAGTCGCGGTGCGGCACGCCGAGCGCGGCGCCGGTGCCGGTGATCTCGATGATCCGCCGGACCGGGCCGGGCACGTTGAGCAAGCACAGCGGTGCCTGCCGGCTGCGGGCGCGGGCCGCCGCGTCGAGCAGCACGGCCAGCCCGCGGGCGTCCATGAAGGTGAGGCGCGCGAGATCCAGGCACAGCGGCCGGTGCGGGCAGGAGTCGATCGCGGCGTGCAGCTCGCCCCGCACCTGCTCGGCGTTGCCGAGGTGCAGCTCCCCCGCCACGTGGATCAGCGCGCCACCGTCGCCGGCGGCCACCGACACCACGGACTCCGCGTGCGACGCCATCATGCTTCAGTCTGGCATCGTGACCGGGCGCAGCCCGTCCCTCGGCAGTGCGAACGTCGCGGCCGATCAGGGCCCATGATTCGGCGACACAGCCAGGCAGCCGGTCCGAACGGGCCGCGTCCTGCGAAAACAGCCCGTCGAGCAGGCTCGCTGCCGTATGGCGGCCCCACCGGCGCGACGACCCCGACACCCGGAAGGAGGACACCCGGGCATCGGGGCACGGCGGGCGGCGCCGCTCAGTTCTTACCGGTACGCGGCTTGGCCAGGTCCCGGCCGCCGACCTCCCGCCCGGCGGCGTCGAGCAGCGTCAGCTGGATCACGGCCGACGACTCCGGGACGTCGAACGCGGCGTACCGGGGGCCGTCCGGCCGGTCCGGCGGCGTGATCGTCGCGACGGTCTCGGTGCCGCCCGGCGTCGTCACCCGGATCGACCTCACCGTCGGGTGCACGGCGACGTGGTAGATGCGGTCGCCGTCGAGCTTGACGTGGCCGGACTCGAAGCGGGCCGGGTCGGCCAGCCACGCCGTCTCGTCCACCCCGCAACTCGTCGACATCCCGGACCGGACCTCTCCCCCGCCGGGCAGGGGGGAGGCGGTGGGCGTGCCGACCCAGTTCACGATCCGGTCGCCGTAGCTGCTGCCGGAGGTGTTCCACTCGTCGCCGACGGTGTTCCACTCCTCCACCACCAGCTCCACCGCGGAGACCTTGACCCCGCAGTCGTCGGCGACCCGGCCCGGGACCAGCCAGTAGCGCTCGCCGTGCGCGTCCCCGGCCATTAGCGGGTTCTTGGGCGGCATCTGGTTGACGTACTCCGCGCCGAGCACGTAGCCGCCGGCGGCCAGCGGGACCACGAGGGCGCCGAGCAGGAGGGCGACCCGCTTTCGGGAGCGGCGGGCCACCGGCGCCGGGGCGGCTTCGGGCATGGCCTCGGCCACGGCGTGCAGGGTGCGGCGCAGCCGCTCGTCGAGGGTCACTTGAGCACCTTCCGGAGGCGTTCGAGGGCGCGCCGCAGGTCCGAGCGGACGGTGGCGGCGGGACGGGAGAGCAGTTCGGCGATCTCGTTGAGCGGGCGGTCGTCGTAGTAGTGCAGGACGACGACGGCCCGCTGGCGCGGCGGCAGGGCCTTGATGTGTGCCCAGGTCTCGTCGAGTTCGGGCACCTCGGTGACCGGCTCGACCCGCGCCCGCTGGCGGAACAGCCGGTCGCGGATGCCGCGCCGCTGGGCGTCGGCGGCCAGGTTCACGATGGCGCGTTTGAGGTAGGGCAGCGGCTGGTCGATCGCCTGCCAGCGGTCCCAGGCACCGGCGAACGCCTGCTGCACGAGGTCTTCGGCCTGCTCCCGCGACCCGGTCAGCAGGTACGCCAGGCGCACCAGCCCGTCCCGGTGATCCCGGTAGACGTCTTCGGCCGGGGCGGCCCGTGGTGGTGTGTGCACATCGGTCACACCCCAAAGTCGTCCCGGAACCCCCCGGCGTTGCACCCCACCCCCTCCTCTCTCCCCGCCGATCTTGCGTGGACTGTGGGGATGACACGCACCATTCCGGCGTATCCCCAACAGTTCGCGCAAGATCGACGTGATCTTGGCGCAGCGGTTGAATAGTTTGGAGACACAACTTAGTCTGATGTGATCAGTGTTCGTCACTGCGCGGTGCCTGGGCGACCGGGCCGCCATCGCATCGCGCAGCCCCTCATCAGCGAGGAACTCATGACAAGTCTGCAGAACAGGCTGCGCTCTGCCCGATGGAGAGCCGCCCTCATCCTCGGCAGCGTCGCGACCGTGGTCGCCGGCGGCGCATTCGTCGCCGCGACCAACGCCTACGCGGCGGCCGGCTGCCGGGTGAACTACTCCGTGCCCAACCAGTGGCCCGGCGGCTTCTCCGCCAACGTCGAGATCACCAACCTCGGCGACCCGGTCAACGGCTGGAACCTGGTCTGGACGTACGCCAACGGCCAGAAGATCACCAGTATCTGGAGCGCGACCCACACCCAGCCCGCCGCCACGGTGACCGCCACCAACGTGTCGTACAACGCGGCCATCCCCACCAACGGCAAGGTCTCGTTCGGCTTCAACGGTTCGTGGTCGGGCAGCAACACCGCGCCGACCTCGTTCGCGCTCAACGGCGTCACGTGCACGGGTGCCGTCGGCCCGTCGGCAAGTGCGTCGCCGAGCGCCTCGGCCAGCCCGCGCCCGTCGACCAGCCCCTCCACCAGCCCTTCGGCCAGCCCGTCGCCGAGCACCCCGCCCCCCGGCAACGCGATGGCCGCCGTGGCCGCGATGCAGCCCGGCTGGAACCTCGGCAACTCGCTGGACGCCACCGGCGCCGACGAGACCTCCTGGGGCAACCCGCGGATCACCCAGGCACTGATCACCAACATCAAGGCCCAGGGCTTCAAGAGCATCCGCATCCCGGTCACCTGGGGCCAGCACCAGGGCGGCGCGCCGAGCTACACCATCGAGGCGGCGTACCTGGCGCGGGTCAAGGAGGTCGTCGACTGGGCGCTGGCCGCCGACCTGTACGTGATGCTCAACATCCACCACGACTCGTGGCAGTGGATCGCGAACATGCCCGGTGACCGCACCAACGTGCTCAACCGGTACAACGCGATCTGGACGCAGCTGGCGAGCACGTTCCGCGACTCCTCGCCGAAGCTGACCCTGGAGAGCGTCAACGAGCCGCAGTTCACCGGCTCCTCCGGTGACGCGCAGAGCGCGCAGCTGCTGCACGAGCTCAACACCTCGTTCCACCGGATCGTGCGCGCCTCCGGCGGCAACAACAGCACCCGCCTGCTGGTGTTGCCGACCCTGCACACCTCGGCCGACCAGGCGCGCATCGACGAGCTGACGGCCACGTTCACCGCGCTCAACGACCCGAACCTGATCGCCACCGTGCACTTCTACGGGTTCTGGCCGTTCAGCGTGAACATCGCCGGGTACACGAAGTTCGACGCCACCACGCAGCAGGACCTGACCGACCAGTTCGACCGGGTCTACAACGCCTTCGTCAGCCGCAACATCCCGGTGATCATCGGTGAGTACGGCCTGCTCGGCTTCGACCGGCACGTCGGCACCATCGAGCAGGGCGAGAAGCTCAAGTTCTTCGAGTACCTGGGCTACTACGCGCGCACCCGGCGGCTCACCACCATGCTGTGGGACAACGGGCAGCACTTCGGCCGCACCTCGTTCGCGTGGAGCGACCCGGAGCTGTTCAACCAGATCAAGTCGAGCTGGACGGTGCGTTCCGGCACCGCCTCGTCCGACCAGATCTTCAGCGCCCGCGCGAGCTCGATCACGGCGAAGTCGGTGACGCTCAACCTCAACGGCGCCACCGTCACCGCGGTGCGGCAGGGCACCACGAATCTGGCCCAGGGCAGCGACTACACGATCTCCGGCAACCAGCTGACATTCACCGCCGCGGCCATCACCAGGCTGTCCGGCAGCCGGGCGTACGGCGTCAACGCCTCGGTGCACGTCGTGTTCTCGCAGGGCGTGCCGTGGCGGATCAACTTCCTCACCTACGACACGCCGCAGGTGTCGAACGCGACCGGCACGACCGGCTCCTTCGCGATCCCGACGCAGTTCCGCGGGGACGTGCTGGCCACCATGGAGGCCAAGTACGCCGACGGCAGCAACGCCGGCCCGCAGAACTGGACCTCGTTCAAGGAGTTCGACTACACGTTCGCGCCGAACTACGGTGCGAACACGATCACCCTGAAGCCGGAGCTGTTCAACGACATCAACGCCGGCGCGAAGGTCACGCTCACCCTGCACTTCTGGAGCGGCGCCACGGTGACGTACCACGTCACCAAGAACGGCAGCACCGTCACCGGCTCGACGACCTGATCGAGCCGCCGCCCGTCCCCTGACCGAGGCTCCGTTCCTGCCTGCTCCCACGGCAGGAACGGAGCCTCGACCGTTGAATAAACCGTTTGCGAGGGGTACGCCCGCGTTGGTGTACTGCCCAGGAGTCCTGTCCCTGCCGCGAGGAGAGCCCGATGCGAGCTGTCATGTCCGCCCGCCTGCTCACCATCGCCTTCGCAGAGGACATGACGCTTCTTGAAAACGCTCAACCTGGGCATCCTGGCCCACGTCGACGCCGGTAAGACCAGCCTGACCGAGCGGCTGCTGCACGCCGCCGGGGTCATCGACGAGATCGGCCGCGTCGACGACGGCAACACGCAGACCGACACGCTCGAACTCGAACGCCGCCGCGGCATCACCATCAAGTCCGCGGTGGTGTCCTTCGTCGTCGGCGGCACCCGGATCAACCTGATCGACACCCCCGGCCACCCGGACTTCATCGCCGAGGTGGAGCGGGTGCTCGGCGTGCTCGACGGCGCCGTGCTCGTCGTCTCGGCCGTGGAGGGGGTGCAGGCGCAGACCCGCGTGCTGATGCGGGTGCTGCGGCGGCTGCGCATCCCGACGCTGCTGTTCGTCAACAAGATCGACCGCTCCGGCGCGCGCTACGGCGAGCTGCTCGACGGCATCGCCGAGCGGCTGAGCTCGGCGGTCGCCGCCATGGGCGCGGTCGACGGGCTGGGCGGCGCGGGCGCGTCGTTCACCCCGTTCCCGCCCGCGCATCCCGGCTTCGCCGACCGGCTCGTCGAGCTGCTGGCCGACCACGACGACGCGCTGCTCGCGGCGTACGTCGACGGCGACCGCGCGGTGCCGTGGCGGCGGCTGCGCCGCAGCCTGGTCCAGCAGACCCGGCGGGCCCAGGTGCATCCGGTGTACTTCGGGTCGGCGGTCACCGGTGCGGGCGTCGCCGAGCTGATGGACGCGATCCCCCGGCTGCTGCCCGCGGCCGGCGGCGACCCGGCCGCCCCCGCGTCCGGCACCGTGTTCAAGGTCGAGCGCGGCCCGGCCGGGGAGAAGGTCGCCTACGTGCGCGTGTTCGACGGGACCGTCGGCGTGCGCGAGCGGCTGCCCTTCGGGCAGGGCCGGGCGGGCAAGGTGACCGCGATCAGCGTGTTCGACCACGGCACCGCCGAGCCCCGGGCGACGGCCGGCCCCGGGGAGATCGCCCGCATCACCGGCCTGGCCGAGGTGCGCATCGGCGACGTCATCGGCGCGGCCCGGCGCGGGTCGGCCGAGGCCCACCACTTCGCGCCGCCGACCCTGGAGACCGTGGTCGTGCCGGACCGGCCCGCCGACCGCGGCGCCCTGCACGCGGCCCTCACCCAGCTCGCCGAGCAGGACCCGCTGATCGCGCTGCGCCGCAGCGGCGACCCCGGCAGCCCGGAGATGTCGGTGTCGCTCTACGGCGAGGTGCAGAAGGAGGTCATCCAGGCCACGCTCGCCGAGGAGTTCGGCATCGCCGTGTCGTTCCAGGAGACCACCACCATCTACATCGAGCGGCCCGCGGGCGTGGGTGCGGCGGCGGAGCCGATGGGCGGCGACAACCCGTTCCGCGCCGGGGTCGGGCTGCGCGTCGAGCCGGCGGCCGTCGGGGTGGGCGTGCGCTTCCGGCTGGGCATCGAGCTGGGCGCGCTGCCCATGGCGTTCATCAAGGCGGTCGAGGAGACGGTGCGCCGGACGCTGCGGCAGGGGCTGCGTGGCTGGCAGGTCACCGACTGCACGGTCACGCTGACGCAGTCGGCGTACACCCCGCCGCCGCCGTACGGATGGAGCAAGTGGTCCAGCTCGGCGGCCGACTTCCGCAACCTCACGCCGCTGGTGCTGATGGCCGCGCTGCGGCAGGCCGGCACGAGCGTCCACGAGCCGATCCACCGGGTCAGCCTGGACGTGCCCGCCGACGCCGTCGCCGCGGTGACGCCGGTGCTCGCGCAGCTCGGCGGCGTGCCGCAGGCGACGGTGGTGCGCGGCGCGGGGGCCGAGCTGGCGGTGCACCTGCCCGCGACCCGGGTGCACGAGCTGCAGCGGCTGCTGCCCTCGCTCACCCGCGGCGAGGGCTCCGTCGAGGGCGCATTCGACCACTACCGGCAGGTGCGGGGGCAGGCCCCGGTGCGGCCGCGCACCGACGCCAACCCGCTGGACCGAAAGGAGTACCTGCTGCGCGTCGCCCGCCGGGTATAGGCGTCCGGCGATCGCCGCTCGCCGGGCGTCACCCACGCCGGGAGCGGGTCGGCCCTCAGCGGGGGCCGACCCGGAACATCCCGGTCATGTCGTCGTGGCGGCGGTATCCGAACTGCTCGTAGAGCCGCACGGACTCCCCCGCGGCGAACAGGCCGACGAACGACCGGGGTCCGGCCTGCGTGGCGATCCAGCGCTCCAGCGCGGTGAGGAGCGCGCGGCCGACACCCCGGCCCTGGTGCTCCGGCACCACCGCGATGTCCTGCAGGTAGAAGTAGATCGCGCCGTCGCCGATGACCCGGCCGACGCCGACCACCGCGCCGTCGCACACGGCGACGACGCCGTGCAGGGAGCGGGCCAGCGAGGCGGGCACCGCGTCGGGGTCGTAGGCGTGCTGCCAGCCCACGGCGGCGGTGACCGCGGTGAACTCGGCCGTGGTCGGCATCCGGTCGATGATCTCGTACGACATGATCAGCAACTCTATGCGCAGGTCACCCGGCGCACCGTGATGCGGCACGCCGTGCAGGCCCACGCACCGGCAGACCCGCACGCGGGCGTCACTCCAGCTGGAACGTGGCGTCGCCGTACGCCAGGTCGCCGTGAAATGATCCTCCGATGGACAGCCCCCGCTCCGCCTGGGTCAACACCACGCACGACTGGTCGACGACGGTCGACCAGGACCACCTCGCCCTCATCCGCAGCGACCCGGCGCGCCACTGCCCCGGTGGCGTGCTGCACCTCGTCCTCGAGGTGCTGGCGTACGCGGCTGACGAGGCCGAGTCAGCCGGGCGGCGGGGCACCTGCACGGTCACCCTGCACGGCGACGGCTCGGTGTCGGTCGCCGACGACGGCCGGGGCACCGACACCCGGCTCGACGAGCACGGCCGCCCGATCCGCAAACCGATCATGGCCACCCGCGACCTGCGCTTCTTCGACAACCCGCAGCCGGTCGCGCTGCCCGACGGCGCGCCCCGGCAGGGCATGTCGGTGGTGGCCGCGCTCAGTGAGTGGCTGGTGCACACCAACCGCCGCCATGGCGGCGGCACGTGGACCCAGCGCTACGAAAACGGCATCCCGGTCACCGACCTAGTGCCCTTGGCCGGCGACGGCACCACCGGCACGACCGTCCACTTCCTGCCGGGTCCGGCCGTTCGCGGCTCCGGCGCGCTGTCGGCCGCCGAGATCCGCCGCTGCAGCCCCGGCTACCCGCACCTGGACCTGCGCATCGCCGAGTGACCCCGGCCGCTCGGTCCGGCAGCCGAGAGCATCGCCCGGCGGCCGCGACTTCCGGGTCCCGGCCGCACCGCAGAAGTCGCGATGGAACGCCGCGGTCATGCCCGGCGGGCCCGCGGTTCCGCCGGGTCAGCGGGACAGGTGCGGGGCGACGTGCTCGGCGATCAGCTCGAACGACCGGACGCGGGCGTCGATGTCGTACACCATCGTGGTCAGCATGAGCTCGTCGGCGCCGGTCCGTTCCAGCAGCTCGGTCAGCTGCCGGGTGACCGTCTCCGGCGAGCCGAGCGCCTGGCCCTCACGCCGGGCCAGCACGAACTCGCGCTCCATCGGCGTGTACGGGTACTCGGCCGCCTCCTGCGGCGTCGGCATCCGGCCCGGCCGGCCCTGGCGCAGCCGCAGGAACGACAGCCCGGCCGGCCCGGCCAGCCAGTCGGCCTCCTCGTCGGTGGGGGCGCAGACGGCGCTGGCCGCGACCATCGCATACGGCCGTTCCAGCCGGTGCGACGGCCGGAAGGCGTCCCGGTAGATCGCCAGCGCCAAGTCGGTGTTGCCGCCGCTGAAGTGGTGCGCGAACGAGAACGGCAGGCCGAGGCGCCCGGCCAGCCGCGCGCTGAAGTCGCTGGAGCCGAGCAGCCAGATGTCCGGGGCGTCGCCCCGGCCGGGCACGGCCGTCACCCGGGGCGTGCCGGTGCCGGTGCCGAAGTAGTCGATGAGCCGGCCCAGCTCCTGCGGGAAGTCGTCCGCCGACAGCGCGTCCATGCTGCGGCGCAGGGCCAGCGCGGTGACCTGGTCGGTGCCGGGGGCGCGCCCCAGGCCCAGGTCGATGCGGCCGGGGTGCAGCGCGACCAGGGTGCCGAACTGCTCGGCGACGACCAGCGGCGCGTGGTTGGGCAGCATCACGCCGCCGGAGCCGAGCCGGATCGTGGCGGTGTTCGCGGCCAGGTGCGCCAGCAGCACCGCCGGGGCGGAGCTGGCGATGCCCGGCATGTTGTGGTGCTCGGCGACCCAGAACCGGCGGTAGCCGAGCTGCTCGGTGCGCTGCGCGAGCTGCGTCGTGTTGGCCAGGGCCTCGGCGTTGGAGCCGCCCGAGACGACGGGGGCGAGATCGAGCACGGAGAGCGGCACAGAAGTCACGATCTTGCCAACCACCGCGGCGCCGGAAGCCTTCCCGGATGCGGCGGAAGTCACCGGACCGCCCCCGCGTGGCGTGCGGACGGCGGCCCGGTATGCCGGTCAGCCCTCGGCGTGGAACTCGTGGACGACCTCGATCAGGCCGACGATGTGCCGGTTGAACTCGTCGAGCTGCTCGGCGGGCACCCACAGTTCGAGGATGTCCCGGCCGCCGACCTGCTGCACCGGGAACTGCTCGGCGTACGCCCGCTCGACCTCGAACCGGGTGACGTAGCCGGCGCCGGAGGCGGGCACGTTCCAGTCCCGCGCGATCATGACGGCGTACTGCTCGTTGAGGACCGGGTAGAAGATCGGCTGGTCGGGCAGGCGGGGCGGCCACGCGGTCCAGCCGGAGGCCCGCACGAGCGCGAGCTCCTGCGGGCCGGTGGGCCGCCACAGGGTCGTCGTCTCGGTCAACGCGCTGTCCTCTCCCGGTCAGCCGGCTGCTCCGGCGGGGGCCAGCGTAGCTGCCGGGCCAGCACGCGTACCAGCAGATTTCAATGCCGGGGGCCGTCCCGCCGGATGCGCGGGACGGCCCC
>NZ_JBFAOU010000163.1:0-18523 GCF_040675365.1 Catellatospora sp. NPDC049609
GGGGGGGGGGGGGCCCCCGGGGGGGGGGGGGGCACACCACCGCGTCCCACTGGCCGCGGCCGCCCGAGCCGCAGTCAGCAGGGACTACCGAGCCCTTCCCCGCCGGCGAGCCCGATGGTCACGGTGATCGGTTCGCACCCGGCAAGCTCGAACTCGAGCTCGCCGGACCGGGCCGTCAACCTGGTGGCGTCGTCCTTGGTGATCTCCCAGCCGGCATCCCGCAGCGTCGTGCGGTAATGCGCGGCGGCGTTGCCGAAACCGACGTCCGGCAACAGTCCGCGGCACCCTTCCGTGCTGCTGTTGACCGCGCCGAAGCGTCCAGGGTGCGCGATCGTGTCGAAGGCGTCCTGGAACCGGGGCGGCCCGTCACCCGCGACCCGCTCCGCACCGCAGTCGGGCACCCGCGGCAGGCTGTCGTACCGGGCCGCCGCGGCCTGGGCCCCGGCCAGCGCGGCGCCGGCGAGGCTCAGCACGATCACGGCGGCGGCCGCGGCCCTGGTCCACGCCGAGCCGCGGTGGACGAACAGCGCGGCCACCGCCAGCGCGACCGCGAACAGCAGCGCGACCGCCCCGCCCGCGAGCCCGGCGAGCGCCCCGTCCAGCAGGGACCCGGTGGTGGGACCGTACTCGGTGAGGAAGACGTGGTTGGCGAGGGTGACCGCGGCACCGATCACGGCGGCCGCGCCGAGCATGGCCGCCGCAGCAATCCGTGTCCGCCCGTTCGTCATGCGCTCACGCTGCCCGATCCGGACCGGCCGCGCATCCGCCGTCCGTACGCGGCACCGGGGTCCAGCAGACGACAGCCCTGCGTACGCAAGGCGACAGCACATGTTGCGGGCATCGGATCCGTGCCGGTGAGGCGGCGCGGTCGATCGGCCGATCCCGACGACGGCTCGTCACCTCGGCGCTGCCACGCCTGCCCGGGACCGGTGGGTGCGGGGCGGCAAGCGGCTTCCGTTGACGACGTGGCCGTGCGTCCTGCTCACGCGGCAGGCGGGGCCGGCGTCGGAACGGGTTGCGCAGCGCGTCGGGTGAGCGCGACGAGCCCGCCCACCGCGGTGACGAGAAACGCCACCGCGCCCAGCGGCAAGGCCAGCATGAAGGGCCACCGCCAACCGACCGCCTGCGCCAGTAGCGTCGCCAGGACGGGTCCCAGGATCAGGGCGAGCACCACCAGGCCGGCGACGAGTGGCGTCACCCAGGTGCGGCGTACGCTGAGCTGCCTGACCAGCACGGCGGTGACACCCCAGGCCAGGCCGGCGCCGAATCCGGTCAGCGCGCGGCCGAGCAGCAGTGGTCCGCTCCCCGGGGCCAGTGCGGTCAGCAGCGCTCCGAGGACGAGCAGCACGGTCGCGGACAGCCCTACGACGGTGGGCCAGCCGCGTCCGAGGAGGGCGCCGACGCCTGCCGCCAGGATCGCGGGCAGCAGGTATGCCGCGAAGACCCATATGGTCGATGAGGCCGTCAGCTGCAGGTCGCCCTGGATCGCGGTCCATTCCGTCCCGATGGTGACGGTGAGCAGGAAGGCGCCCAGCGACGCGGCGAGTGCCGGCCCGATGAGCAGCCAGATGCGGACGTCCGGGTGGAGGGCTTGCGGGGGAGCCTGGTCGGCGGTGCCGGGGAGGGGTGCGGTCACCCGGTGAGCATACGGGCGAATTGCCACGCATTCCTGCCTCACCGCCGCCGGGCGGGGGTCCGCACATCGCGCCGCGGCCGCCCCGACCGGCGTGAGGAAGGCGTTGCGGCGCAGGCGGGGGCACCCGCGGTGCCGGTCAGTCGTCTGCGGTGACCGGATCGGACTGGGTGGCCCGGCGCCAGATCAGCCAGCCGAGGCCGAGCGCGAGCAGGATGATCGCGGCGATGCTGACGGGTCTGCCGTAGCGCTGGACCACATCCCAGCGTTCCGACAGATGCCAGCCCGCCGCGACGAAGGCCGCGTTCCACACCCCGGCGCCGAGCAGCGTCAGCAGGCTGAACTTCAGCAGCGGCATGCGTACCACGCCGGCGGGCAGCGAGACGAGGCTGCGCAGCACCGGCACGCAGCGGGCGACGGCGACGATCCAGGCTCCGTGGCGGTGGAAGAGGTCCTGCCCGCGCTCCACGTCGGCCGGGCTGGCGATGATGAACCAGCGCTGCCGGGCGAGCTGGTGCAGGCGGCGGTAGCCGAGCCTGGCCCCGAGGGCGTACAGCGCGAGGGCCCCCGCGAGCGAGCCGAGGGTCGCGGCGGCCCAGACGGCGAAGGGGTTCATCCGGCCGGAGTGCGCCTGGAAGCCGGCCAGCGGCAGGATCACCTCCGAGGGGATCGGCGGCAGCACCGTCTCCAGGGCGATCAGGACGCCGACGCCGACGACGCCGAAGCGTTCCATGACCGAGGTGATCCAGTCCTCCATCACGGCAGGATACCCGGACGCCCACCTGGTTATTCCCGCCCGCGGGGGGTCTGTCGCCGGTGGACGCGGGATCGCCCGGGCCGTGTGATCGCCCGCGGCCGGATCGGGTCTGCCAGGATGCGGAGCCGGGCTCGGCTACGCCGGTCCGGCCTGATGCCGCTGCTGAGCGGTGGGCCGGCTCAATGCGGGACGACGGCGGTGACGTCGATCTCGACGAGCATGCCGTCGAGCGCCAGGGCCGGCACCGGGATCAGCGTCCACGGCGGCTTCCGGTCGCCCCATACCCGCGCGAACTCGTCCCTGATGACTTCGAACTTCTCCTTGCGTGGTCGACGACGAGAAGGTTGAACTTCGCCACATCGGACATCTTGGCGCCCGCGGCGGCCAGCACGGTCTCGGTGTTGCGCAGGGCCTGCCGGAGCTGGGTGGCGAAGTCGTCCGACAGCGCCCCGTCCTCGGTCTCGCCGCCCTGCCCGGCGGGGAGGATCATCCTCCAGCCTGCCGGAAACACCGCCAGGTGCGAGTACGCGTTCGGCGCGGGATCGTAGAGGCCTTCGGGATTGACGAACGTGAGGCCCTTGATGTACTCGGGGCGGATCGGCTCCATCGCGTGTCCTCCTGCCGGTCTGCGCTGCTGCGACGGGACGGTCAGTCGGCGAGCTTGAGCTCGTCTCCGGTGTTGGAAACGAAGATCACCAGCAGTTTCGCGGGTTCGGTGCTGCTGGTGTTCTCCGTGAGCACGTGGTGGGCGCCCGGGGACTCGACCCAGTTCTCGCCCTCGCGGTACGTGCGCACCGGCTCGCCTTCGAGCTGGCTGCGCATGGTGCCGTCGAGCACGTAGGCGTAGACGAACGCCTCGCCGTGCCGGTGCGGGACCGCGCGGGCCGACGGCGGGAAGTCCACGATCGCCGAGCTGAACGTCTTGCCCTCGACGTTCGGCAGCGGCTGTTGCAGCAGAAGCCGCACCGTCTCCTCCGGCACCTGGCGCGCAGTCGCGACGGCGGGCGGCACGTGTTCGGCCGGACGCTCCGTCGTCGGTGCGGCCCAGGCGAGGGCCGCGGTCGCCAGCCCGGCCGCCAGCACACCGGACACACGCATCACGGTCATGGCCGGTCTCCTCTTCAGCCTGCGGCGACCCGGACGGAAGGGCGCAGGACGGCGGCGTGAGTTCGTGGCTTTCTGCAGCCGTCTGCCAGGCGAAGGCGCTCCGCACCGGCTCGTCGCGCGGTATCCGCGGCGGGACCATGAATGCCGGATCGCACCGAGATCCGTCAGATAGGAGCGTCGAGCGCCATCTCCACGACGTGTCCGTATCGCCAGAGCGAATGTGGCAGCTCTACCTGGTGCATTCTACCAACGGATCCTCGTAGAGCCGTTCCGCAGCGCCCTCGGCCGCGGCTCCGGCTGAGGGCGAGCGCCTGGGCACCAGCCGAGCACGCGAGCGGGTGCCGTGCCCACGCCCACCCGGTCAGGGTCCGATCGGTCGGGGTCCGCGCTGCGCATCGGGACCTGTGCTCGGGGTCGGGCCGGTCAGGCGGGGGAGCGCCAGCAGCGGGAACAGCGCCACCGACAGCAGGCCGGCGGCGACCAGCGCCACATAGTTCTCCGGCCGGATGACTCCGAGCTCGACGCCGACGGCACCGGCGACCACGGGGATGCCCAGCGAGGTCGCCTGCAGCAGGCCCGCGGCGACCACCTGGCCGGGCCGCTGCGCGAGCGGCCGGTACATCACCGCGGGGACGGCGCGGGCGAGCAGCAACGCCGCCAGGAAGAGGGGGACCCTGGCCCAGGTCGAGGGGTCGCCGAGGCTGCGGACGTCGAGCGCCATACCTGTCGAGACGTAGAAGAACGGCACGAACGCGCCGAAACCGATGGCCTGCAGCTTCATATGGAACATGGTGTGCGTCATCGCGCGGTCGCGGTCGAGCAGCTTCAACGTCGCTCCGGCCAGGAACGCGCCGAGGATCGCCTCGAGGCCGAACGTCGTGGCCAGCGCGACGAACATCATGAGCAGCGCCATCGCGCCCCGGACCCGGATCTGCGCGGTGGTGTCCTGCAGCGCCAGCAGCGCCTGGGAGATCCGCGAGGAGCGCTCGGCCCCGAGGATGAGCAGGCCGACGGCGACGATGAAGGCGAGGAACGCCGCCAGCAGCGTCAGCTGGGCCACCAGGCCGGGCGCGTCCTCGGAGAAGATCAGGGACAGCAGCACGATCGGGACGACCTCGGCGATGGACGCGCCGGCGACCACGACCTGGCCGAACGAGGTGCCGAGCTGCCCGGAGTCCTTCAGCACGGGCAGGATGACGCCGAGACTCGTCGCCGACAGGATCACCGCGATCAGCAAGGGCGAGCGCACCAGCCCGAGGGCGTCCAGGACGAGTCCCGTGGCGACCGCCAGGGCGAACGACAGCACGAACGCCGCCGAGGTCAGGCGCAGCGTACGGCCCCGCAGCCCGTCGAAGTCGATCTCCAGACCGGCCAGCAGCAGCAGGAAGCCCAGCCCGACGACCGACAGCACGCGGACGGGTGTGTCGACGTGGGCCCAGCCGAGCACCTGCGGGCCGATCACGATGCCCAGCAGGATCTCCAGCACGACCGCCGGCACGCGCAGCCGGGTCAGGCGCACCACCAGCGGGGCGAGCAGGGCGACGACGGCGACGACGGCGGCGGACGTCAGTGACAGTTCGGAAGACATCGCCTCCCCGCCCTGCATCGATCCTGCACCGGACACTGCGGGAGGGCTCGCGCCCTGCTGGTTCGCCGACCGGATCGGCCGCCGTCGCGTTCGTGTCGGAAGTCCGGTGGGCCGGCGCCGAGCACCGGGACCACGGGTTGATCTACGCGGTCCAACCTATCGCATCGGGCCTGCCCCGCCGGCCGGATCCACGGCGGTCGCGCGTCCGCGGCGGTGCGCCCCGACCAGGCATCTCGCGGGTGCCGGTCCGCAGCGAAAGGGGGAGATCCTCGCCGGGACCGGTCCGCCTTCCGGGTACGCCGGGCGCGGGAGCGGTCGGCCTTCGGGTACACCGGGTGACTGAACCGGCAGCGAGCGGGTATGGGTCCGTCATGAACCGACAGACGGTGATCTACAAGCCGATCGGCCTGGCCGGCGGCGCCCTGGCCGGGCTGGTCGCGGGTGCGGCGTTCAAGCAGTTGTGGCGGCTGGCCTCGGGTTCGCGGGAGGCGCCGCACGCCACCGACCCGACCAAGGGCTGGACCGAGATCCTGCTCGCTGCGGCGGTGCAGGGTGCCGTCTTCGGACTGGTCAAGGCCGCTGTCGACCGCGGCGGGGCACACGCCGTGAAGTCGCTGACCGGTCGCTGGCCCGACTGACCCCGGCCCCCGCGTGAAGGTGGAAGAGGATGAATCTGCGCTGTCACAGCATGATCACGGTGCCCGACGGTGTCTACGAGTTCCTGGCCGCCGTTCCGGACGGGCAGTATCAGCTGCCCCGGTGGGTCGCGTGCGACCTTCAGGAAGATCATCGCGAGGGACACGTCGGTTTCCTGCAGAGCATGGGCGAGGCCGAGGAGACGGCGTGGTGGTTGGCCTGGTCGGGCACGGCCGGCGAGCCCACGCTGATCCAGCTGCCGTACTGCTGCGAGGACTGCAGCACCGCGGACGCGTGCCTGCTGCCCGACGGTCACCCGGGGCGCCACAGCAGCCAGCTGATCACCGCGCTCGATCTGACGCCGGGCATGCGGCTGCCGGTCTATGAGCCCAGCCCCTCCCGGTGAGCTGAGCTTGTCATGGACGGGTGGACCGATGCCTGCATTGACCGACGGCGCTGCCCGGTCCATCGCCGGGATCGCCGGGTACGCCTGGGATATGTGGATCTCCGGCCACACGGCCGGTACGCGTAACCTGGGGCGGGTATGTGGTGGCGGCGTGCCGGATACGGGTGCGCTGCGGGAGGGGTGTCGCAGCCATGGCTGAGCAGGAGGCGATCGACCGACTGGAGCTGGGCGATCACGTCTGCTGGAGCTTCGATGACGACCAGCGGTTCCTGCGGTCGATGAGCAGGTACGTCATGGCGGGCCTGCGAGCCCGCCACAGGATCCTCTACTACGGTCACGCCTGGCCGGCCGAAGCGCTGCTGGCCGCGTTCGAGTCGCACGGGGTGCCGACCGGCGACGCAGTGGCGTCCGGGCAGCTCGTGGTGCGCAGCTCGACCGAGACCTACCTGCGCACCGGGGAGTTCGACGTCGCGTCGACGATCGACGCGTGGCCGCTGGAGGCACAGCGGGCCCGTGACGCAGGCTGGACCGGGCTCAGAGTGGTCGGCGACATGGCCTGGGCGGCCGGCCCCGGTGCGGCCCGCATCCCCGGATCCGAACGCCTGGTCGAGTACGAGGGGCAGGTCAACCAGGTGTTCGCCCACGCCGAAGCGATGGCCGTATGCCTGTACGACCGGCGGCTCTACACCTCGGCGGAGCTGGCCACCGTGGGTTCGGCCCACCCCGGCACCCTCCTCGACCGGGGGGCCGACGAATGGAGCCCGCTGCTGCGGATGCGCTACACCGACGATCCGCTCGGCGTGCGGCTGGCGGGGGAGTCCGACCTGTCCAACCGGGACGCCCTGCGCACGCTCCTGGCGGGCCTGGACCGCCGCCTGCCCGCCGACAAGGGCCGGCGACTGGTCATCGACGTTTCGGCGCTGACGTTCGTCGACGCCGCGGGTGCGCTGGCGCTGGCCGACGCGGTGCGCGGCGGTTCGCGGGAGGCGGTGCTGACCGGCTGCTCCCCGGCGCTGCGACGGTTGCTGGACATGGTCGCCCCGGGGATCCCGCACTCGGCGGTGGCGAACTGATGCACCGGTCCGCACTGCCCGCACCGCGGCAGCTCACCCATGATGCCGTGTTCTATACCGGCGAGCGCGAGTTCGTCGGCGCCCTGGCGCCCTTCGTCGAGGAGGGCCTGGCCGACGGCGACGCCGTCATCGTCGCGGTCCCCGCACCCCACACCGCGCTGCTGCGCACCGCCCTGGGCGGCGCGGGCCGGCGGGTGACGTACATCGACCGTGACGAGTGTTATCGGCGGCCGGCCGCCACGATCGCGGGATGGCAGCGGCTGCTCGGCGAAGCGCGCGGCAGCGGCCACCGGCATGTGCGCGTCATCGGCGAGGTCGCGTTCGGCGTCCCGGGCCGGCACCAGAGCTGGACGCGGTACGAGGCGGCGCTCAACGAGCTGTTCGCCGGGGAACCGGCCTGGATCGTCTGCCCGTACGACACGGCGGCGCACACCCCGGCGGTGCTCGCCGACGCCAGGCGGACGCACCAGGCGGTGTTCGACCCGGTCCGGCGCCCCAGCGACGCCTACGTCGCGCCGCGGCAGCTGCTGGCCGAGCTCGTCGAACCGGCGCCGGCCGTCGACGGGCCGCCGGCGGTCAGCATCGACCTGCGCGACGTCGCGAGCATCGGCGTCGCCCGCCATGGCGTGGCGGCCGCCGCGGCCGCGCACGGCGTCGGACTCCGCCGGATCGAGGATCTGCAGCTGGTGTGCAGCGAGCTCACCGCCAACAGCATCCGGCACGGGGCCGGGGCACGCCGGTTGCGGCTGTGGTTGGCCGCGGACTCGGTCATCGGGGAGGTGACCGACGAGGGCGGCGGTATCGGCGACCTCCTGGCCGGATACCAGGCGCCGCCGCAGGGCACGGCCGGCGGCTGGGGTCTGTGGATCAGCAGCCAGCTGTGCGAGGAGTTCAGCATCGCGCGCGACGGCGCGACCACGCGGGTGCGGTTCAGGATGGCCTTCTGAGCCGAAGGCAGGCCAAGCCCCGAACCGGATCGGCCGGTTCGGGGCGTGCCTCCGTCCGTGACGGCGCAGGGGTTACGGCACCAGGTCGAGCAGGCTCTGCAGCGATGCCTTGTGGACGTGCTTGATGACGTTGCGGGCACCGGTGTACTCGGCCGAGCCCGACTCGTAGTTCACGTAGACGACCGTGCCGACCCGGGACATGCCCTGGGTCATGCTCGGCGCGGAGAAACACTTGCCGGTCGCGTTCGCCCAGGTGTTGCCGTATCCGCGCTTGACGACGTAGATGTTGCTCAGATTGGTCCGGCCGTACGACGTGCTGAAGATGAAGTGGCTGTCGGTGACGATCACGCCCTGCGTCTTGGGTGGGACGGCGTAGGGGCCGCTCTTCTGCCAGAGCGTGCCGTCGGCGTTCACCCCGTACTCCCACATGGACTTCTGCGTGGTGTCGTCGAAGTTGCCCGCCCAGACCGTGCCGCCGGGACCGGCGGTCAGGAAGGAGTTGCCGTTGGTGTCCTGCTCGCCGGACTGCGCGAGGTAGGGGACTCCGGAGGTGGCCAGCGCGTTCTTGACGTTGTTGAGGCTGTAGTGGCGGATCTTGTCGCCGCCGCCCGCTACGAAGAGGTATCCGCTCGCAACCGCGATGCCGCCGGCGTGGGTGGCGTAGATGTCGAACTCGCCCGCGTCCACACCGTCCCAGGCCTGCGCGTTGATCCGCGCGTTGCCGCCGTCGGTGCGGTTCCAGTGGCTGGTGAGGTGGACCGACGTGTCACCGAGGTACGTGATGCCCTGCGGGACGTGCGTGCTGAGCAGCCGGAGATCGAAGCCCTGGCTGAACCGGTCGTTGTACATCTTCGAGGCGGCGGGGCCAGGGTAGAAGACCGACCCGCCGGTGGTGGTCGTGCAGCTGGGCGCGGCGTCGGCCGCGGACGGCGCGGCGACCGCGACGATGATCGCGGCTGCGGTGGCGGCCAGTGCTGTCGTGATTGCTGTGGTGTGCCTCATGGCGTCCCTTCGTGCCGATCGGACACGTCACGACACCATGGCCGCGCATTCGCGACATCCACCCTGGGTTGTGCTTCGGCGGTAAACCTGCACCGTAGCCGGATGGCCTGGTGGGTTGAAGGCGCTGCGCGCCAGACGTCCACGCGACGAGAATCCCGGGCGCGGCCACCGGCACGAACCTCAGCGAGCCGCGGGGGCTGGATGCGGTGTCACCGGATCCAGCCCCCGCGTATGTCGCCCGCCTGTCACCGGTCGGCGGTCGCGGCCGTGTCGGCCTGTTCGACCTGCTGGATGAGCTGCTTGAGGTGGGTGATCTCGTCGCGCAGCGCGGCCTGCCCGGCGGCGGTGAGCGTGACCCAGGTGCGTGGGCGCTTGTCCTCGTAGCCCTTCTCGATCTGGATGAGTTCCGCCTTCTCCAGGACCGTCAGGTGCTGCCCGAGGTTGCCGGCGGTCAGCTGCAGCGTGGCGCGCAGGAAGCCGAACTCCACCTGGCGGGCCTGGTGGGCGATGGCCAGGATGCCCAACCGCACTCGCTGGTGGACCACGTCGTCGAGGCCGTTGGTGGGGTGGTCGGTCATCACGCCCGGACCCCGGGTTGCGGCCGGAACACGGCGAAGACGGCAGCACCCAGCAGCAGCACCGCCGCCGGGACGAGCAGGTGCGGCAGGAAGAACCACGGCGAGGCCGAATGGATGACCTGGCTTCCCATGATCACGACGAGCGCCAGGAAGGCGAGGTCGTACGCCAGCAGCGCCCAGTGGCGTTCGACCCAGGCGAGCACCAGCAGCGCCAGCCCGATCACCGCGATGGGGCTGGCCAGCCCGTTGACCAGCCACCCGGCCGCCCCGACCTCGATCTCGGCCGGGTCGGTGGAGAAGGGGTCGGCGGGGACGGGCACCAGCGGGTGCAACGCCAGCCAGACCGACACGGCGGTCATCAGGACCGCCAGGGCGACGCCGACGACGACGTACGGCCGGATGGGGGTGCCCAGGCCGCGACGGCGGGACTGCCTGACGTAGAAGGCCGCGATGGCCACGTAGGCGAGCAGCAACGCGACGGTCCAGTAGCCGAGCTCGGCCGGGTTGGGCGCCGCGCAGACGGTGTGCCCCGGCCGGGATCGGCAGGTGCCGAACAGGTCGAGGTAGGGGGCGTACCGGTAGACCGGGATCGCGACCAGGGTGATCGTCGCGAAGACCAGCAGCGGGAACCAGGTGCCGCGCTGGGCGACCCGGACCTGGCGCGTCAGCTCACGCACGGTTGCCAGCAGCTCGTGCGGGTTGTCCGCCTGGGACACGGATTCGTGTGGCATGCAGTTAGCTTTGCATTACAGACCCGTCCGCGCAAGAGAGTGAACCCGAATGCGAGGACTGGCCGGGGCGGTTCCAGCCGTTTGGTGGGTAAAGGTGTGGGTACTTCTCGGGCCTGTCCTCGAGGGGGTGTACGCGATGAGCAAAGTGCACGCTGCGCTGATCTCCGAACACGCCAGCCCACTGGCCGCGCTGGGCGGAGTCGACGCGGGTGGACAGAACGTGCACGTCGCCCAGCTGGCGGCGGCCCTGTCCCGCCAGGGTCATCAGGTCCGGGTCTACACCCGGCGGGACCGGCCCGACGCCGAACCCGTGGTGACCGTGCCCGACGGGTACACCGTGGAGCACGTGCCGGTAGGCCCGCCCGAGGAGATCCCCAAGGACGACCTGCTGCCCTACATGGGCGCGTTCGCGGACTGGCTGGTGCGCTCCTGGCAGCGCTCCGGGTTCGACCCGGACGTCGTGCACGCCCACTTCTGGATGAGCGGCCTGGCCGCCATGGACGCGGCCCGCCGTCACGACCGGCCGTACGTCGTCACCTACCACGCCCTCGGCGCGGTCAAGCGGCGCATGCAGGGGGCGGGGGACACCAGCCCGCCGCGGCGCGTCGAGCTGGAGCGCGCGGTGGGCCACGCCGCCACCAGGATCATCGCGCAGTGCTCCGACGAGATCGCGGAGCTGCTGGGGTACGGGTTCCCCAAGGACAAGATCGACACGGTGCCGTCCGGCGTCGACACCGGCGTGTTCACCCCGGCCCCCGGCGGTGGGCCGCCGCACCGCTCGCCCCGGCGGGTGCTGAGCGTCGGCCGGCTGGTGCCGCGTAAGGGCTTCGCCGACCTCATCGCGGCCATGGCCCGGGTGCCCGGCGCCGAGCTGGTCATCGCCGGTGGTCCGCCGGCCGACCGGCTCGCCGAGGACGCCGAGGCACGGCGGCTGCGCGAGCTGGTGCGCCGGCTCGGTCTCGGCGACCGGGTGCGCCTGCTCGGCGGCGTGCCGCAGTCCCGGATGCCCGACCTGTACCGCTCCGCGGACGTGCTGGCGTGCACGCCTGACTACGAGCCGTTCGGCATCACGCCGCTGGAGGCGATGGCGTGCCAGGTGCCGGTCGTCGCGTACGCCGTCGGCGGCCTGTCCGACTCCGTCCGGGCCGGGCTCACCGGCGACCTCGTGGCGCCCCACGACGTCGATGGGCTGGCCGCGTGCCTGCGCGGCCTGCTCGACGACCCGTTGCGCCGGCTGCGGTACGGCCAGGCCGCCGGTGCCATCGCCCGCGCCGGGTACACGTGGCCGCGCGTCGCCGAGCGGGTGGCCCAGGTCTACCGCCGCGCCATCGCCACCAACCGCGTCCACGCCGTGCCGGCTTCCACCCGGTACCTCTGACCGCCCAGGGGCGCACGACGGCACGTGCGCCGCCCACGGCTGCGTCGGGACGTCCCGTTCGCGTCAGGCCCTGCACGTTGGCGTGTCGGTTCACGGTCCGCGCCGCATCCGATGGCGAGGTGGCGGACGCGAGGAGCCATGCGGGGCGACAACTTCTGGGATGTCGAGACATCACAGAAGTTGTCGCCCCGCGGGCGGAAAGCCGAGCCGTCAGGGGGTGGCCGCGAGCGCCTGTGCGGCAGCGTCGAGGACATCGCCGGGCTGCAGGCTGAGCAGTTCCGCATAAGGCGTACCGGGCTCGCCAGGGCCGCCCGCGAACTCGGGCCGCCACAGCGCCTGATGTTGCGGGCGGTCCGGTGGTGGCCCCCACAGGTGCGGCCCCAGGCGGCCGAAGAGGACCACCGACGGGGTGCCGTAGGCCGTGGCCAGGTGCCCGACGCCGGTGTCGCCGCACACCACCAGCCGGGCGTGGGCGACCAGCGCGGCCAGCCCGGCGACGTCGGTGCCGCCCGCCACGGCGCGGGACGGCGGCAGCCCGGCCAGGTCGGCGACCTGCGCGGCCAGGCCCGCGTCGTCCGGCGAGCCCGTGATCAGCACGTGGTGGCCGGTCGTGTGCAGGGTGCGGGCCACGGCGGCGAACCGCTCGGGCGGCCACCGCCGGGCCGGCGACTTCGCGCCCGGATGCACCAGCGTGGCCCCGGCGGCGACCGGCGGTGGGCGGGACAGCGCGAGGTCGGCCGGGTCGGCGGGTGCGCCGTACCAGGCCACCAGCCGGCACCAGCGGGCGACCTCGTGCTCGTCGGCCCGCCACACCGGCCCGTGGGACCAGCCCGCTGCTTCGTTGCGGAACGCCCACAGCCGGCCGCCCAGCGGGGCCAGCAGCCGGTGCGACTGCGGCCCCCGCCCGTGCAGGTTGACGAGCAGCTGGTAGGCCGACCGGTCGGGTGGGCGGCCGTCGAGCCCGCCGACCGGGTCGAGGCCGTCGACGGCGCCCACCAGGTCCACCAGGCCGGCCAGCCACGCCGGTGCGGCCAGCGTGATCGTCGCGGCGGGGTGCGCCGCGCGCACTGCGCGCAACGCCGGCACGCCGGTGGCCAGGTCGCCGATGCCCAGTGCCCGCAGCACCAGCACGTCGCGGGTGTCGGCGGTCATCTCTGATCTCCCACCGCCGGACACGGCGCCGCCGGGCGACGGCGCGCCCGCGTGGACGCGGCTGCCCGGCGGCCTCCGGTCACGGGTACGAAGGCTCCCGGTCCGGGCAGAGGATCAGCTCCCGCACCGTGCAGCCGGGCGGCTGGCTCAGCGCGAACAGGACCGCGTTCGCCACGTACGCGGGATCGTTGAGGGCGGCGTCGGCACCGGGCCGGTACTGCTCGGTCCGTCCGTCGAAGAACGCCGTGCGCATCCCGCCCGGGATCAGCAGGGTCACGTCCACCTGCCCGGCCAGCTCCACGGTGAGCGCCCGGGTGAAGCCGACCACCCCGAACTTCGCCGCGCAGTACGCGGTCGCGTCGGACAGCGCCCGCAGGCCCAGCGTCGAGGCGACGGTGACGACGTGCCCGCCGCTGATCGGCAGGTGGGGCAGGGCCGCCCGGATGACCGCGGCGGTGCCCAGCAGGTCGATCTTTATCACCTGCTCCCAGTCGTCGGCGGGCACGTCGGCGAGCCGGCCCGGCCGGTCCCAGCCGGCGGCGGTGACCACGGCGTCGAAGCCGCCGGTCTGCTGCGCCAGCTCGGTGACGGCGGCGGTGACCGCGGCGGTGTCGGCGACGTCGGCGACGACGCCGTCGCCCTCGGCGGGCTGCCGGTCCAGCGTGTACGGCTTGCCGCCCGCATCGGCGATCGCGCGGACCACCGCGGCCCCCAGACCGCTCGCGCCGCCGCTGACCAGGACCCGGCCCGGGTTGGTGTTCATGGTGTGCTCCTTCGTCCGGCCTCGCCCGGGGCGACGTGCGCGGTCTGCCGGGCGCTGTGGATGAGTGCGGTGGTGGAGTGCCCGGCCAGGTAGGGCACGAGCACGCACTGCCCGCCCCAGTCCCTGATCCGCTCGGCCTCCGGCATCACGCCGACCGACGGGCGCTGGGCTGCCGGGTCCTGCAGGTTGTAGTCGCCGCCCTTGACCCACACGTCCGGGCGCAGCTGTTCCAGCAGCGGGATCGGGGTCGGCTCGTCGAACACCACCACCGCGTCGACGCAGCTGAGCGCGGCCAGCGTCTGCGCCCGGTCGTCCTGGCCGACCAGCGGGCGGCTGTCGCCCTTGAGCCCGCGTACGCTGCGGTCGGAGTTCAGGCAGACCACCAGGCAGTCGCCCAGCTCCCGGGCCGCCCGCAGGGTGGCCACGTGCCCGGCGTGCAGCAGGTCGAAGCAGCCGCCGGTCGCGACCACCCGGCCGCCCGAGGCGCGCACCCGTTCGACGACGGCGCGGGCGGCGTCCATGCCGAACCCGGCCGGGGTGGGCGGGCCGGCGGGACGCTGACGGTAGTGCTGGGCGCCGCCCGCGGACACGAACTGCGCCGCCGCCCCCACGGCGGCCTGCACGGCCTCGGACACCAGGGCGCCTTCGGCCAGCGCCGCCGTGGCGGTGCCGGCGAACCGGTCCCCGGCGCCGCAGGTGTCGCCGTCGGCGACCAGCGGCGGCGCGACGACCAGCGGGACCGGGCTGCCGTCGGCGACCAGGGCGCCCCGCTCGCCGAGCGTCACCGCCACCGCGCCGGCGCACCACACGAGCCGCGCCCGCGCCGCCCGCCTGGCGACCGCCCCGAGCTGGTCGGCGTGCGCGACGGGCTGCCGGTCGGCGGGCAGCTCCCGCTCGTTGGGCGTCAGCAGCCGCATGCCGCGGACCGGCCCGGGGCCGCGCGGGTGCGGATCCCAGACGACGGGGCGGCTCGCGGCGACCGTGGCCAGCACGCGGCGCAGCTGGTTGCCCGCGGTGACGCCCCGGCCGTAATCGGCGACCAGGATGCCGCCGGCCTGGCTCAGCGCCACCAGCGCCGCCGCGTCGGGCTCGCCGACGGGCCCGGACACCGAGGAACGGTCCAGCCGCAGCACCACCTGGCGCCCGCTCAGCAGCCGGATCTTCTCCGGCGTGGGGCCGGCGTAGGGCAGGGAGATGACGCCCACGCCGTGCTCGTCGAGCAGGCCGTGCAGCCGGCGCCCGGCGTCGTCGTCGCCGATCGCGGTGAGCAGCCACACGTGATGTCCGCTCAGCGCGAGCAGGGTCGCCGCCAGCGCGGCGCCGCCCGGGCGGGGCGTGGCGTCGCCCTCCTCGAACACGGGCACGGGGGCGTCGGGGCACACCCGGTCCACGTTGCCCGCGACGTCGAGGTCGAGCAGCGAGTCGCCGACGACCAGCAGGGTGGGCGCGCTCATCGCGGGGCTCCGGTGACCAGCCGCAGCTCGACCTGCGGGGTGGGCGGGGCCTCGTGGGCGCGGGCCAGCGTCGCGTCGACGTACTCGCACAGCAGGTGGGCCGCGGCCAGCTGCAGCTCCTGCACGATCTGGGTGTCGCCGCTGGGGACGGCGACCGTTTCGGTGCAGCGCTGGGCGAGCGGGTTGGGCAGGTCTCCGGTGAACGCCCAGGTGCGCATGCCGATGGCACGGCCGGTGTCGGCGGCTTCGAGCAGGTTCGGGCTGCGCCCGCTGGTGGAGATCAGCAGCAGCACGTCGCCGGGTGTGCCGTGCGCGCGGACCTGGCGGGCGAAGACGTGGCCGTAGCCGTAGTCGTTGGCGATCGCGGTCATCCCGCAGGTGTCGGCGGTCAGCGCGATCGCCGACAGCGGGACCCGGTCGGCGCGCAGCTTGCCGACGAACTCGGCGGCCAGGTGCTGGGCCTGCGCGGCGCTGCCGCCGTTGCCGGCGACCAGCAGCCGCCCGCCGCCCACCAGGGTGCGGGCCAGCAGCAGCCCCCAGCGGGCCAGCTTGCCCGCCTCCGGTTCGAAGGCTTCGGCGGTCTGCCGCAGCCGGCGCAGATGACTGCGGATCACCGTGCCGTCGACGGATGCGACATGCATGGCGTCACCTCCTTGAACAGCCGCTCCCAGGCGGCTAGGAACCGGTCGAGCCCGTATCGGGCCCGGACCGCTGCCTGGCCCCGCATCCCGACCTCGGCGGCGGTCCGGGGTTCCCGCATGAGCCAGCGCACGGCCTCGACCAGGGTGTCGACCCGGGTGGACAGCACGCCGGCCTGTGCCGGCACGGCCTCGACGGCCTCGGTGGTGGCGAGCGCGACCACCGGGATGCCGATCATCATGGCCTCCAGCAGGCTCAGGCCCAGCGACGTCCACCGCATCGGGTGCAGGTAGACGCGGCGGCGGGCCAGCTGGCGGTGCAGCTCGGCCTGCGGCGGGTCGTCGTAGAGCCCGGCCGTGGCCGGCAGGTGGCCGCGCAGCGCCTCGGCGCCGATGCCGAAGACGTCCACCCCGGCGACCTCGCAGAAGCGCGGCAGCAGGTCGGTTCCGGTGACCCGCCCGCGCCGCAGCGGTTCGTTGATCGCCACGCCCACGCGGTCGAGCTCGCCGGTGTACGCGGCGGCGGGCGGGCAGATGCCGTGCTCGATGACGGCGGTGCGGGTGCCGCCCGCGTTCCAGAACAGCTCGTTGAAGTGGCTGACGTGCACGAGGGTCAGGTCGTCGCGGTCGGCCATCGGGTGGCGGCTGTCGGGCACGTCCCCGCGCGGCGTGTTGTGCTCCACGTAGACGACCGGCACGTCGCGGCCGGGTGTGCGGCGCAGCCAGCGCGCGGCCAGCTGCCACTCCTCGGGCCGCTGCAGCACGACCAGGTCCACCTCGGCCTCGGCCAGCGCGTCCGGGGCGACCTCCACACAGGACGGCGGCCAGTCGTAGGTGCGGGCCCGGCCGCGGCCGTAGGGACCGCGGTCGCCGGTCGCCGGCACGAGGTAGGTGTGCGGCCCCTGCAGGAACGCGGTGGTCCAGGCGGCGTGCACGTGCCAGAGCAGGATCCTCATGACGGGTCCCGGGTGAGCAGGCCGACGGCGGCGAGCACCTCGTCCGGGCCGACCTCGGCCAGGCACGGGTGGCCGGGCAGGGTGCAGGTGAAGGCCCGGCTGTCGCGGCAGGGCGCGTCGGGGTCGCCCAGCCGCACGTGCCCGACGGCGTACGGGCCCCAGCGGGCGAACGGCACCGTAGGGGCGTACAGGCTGACCACGGGCGTGCCCACGGCGGCGGCGAGGTGGGCCGGGCCGGTGTTGCCGACGACCAGGCACCCGGAGCCGGCCAGCAGCCGGCCGAGCGCGGCCAAGTCGGTCTGCCCGCCCAGGTCGGTGGCGACGTCACCGGCGACCTCCGCGGTCAGCTCCGTCTCGGCGGGGCCGCCGGTGACCACGACGTCGTGGCCGGCGACTGCGAGCGCCCGCACGATCTCCACCGCCCGCTTGCGGGGTATGCCGCGCGCGGCCGCGCTGGCGCCGGGGTGCACGACGACGCGCTCGCCACGCCGCTCGGCAGCGGGGAGCACGGTGCGCAGCCTCCCGTCGTCGCCGTCCGGGGCCGGGTAGCCGGCGGCGGCGGCCAGGGACCGGGCGCGCTGGGCCTCCGGCAGGTCGTCGGGCACGTGGTGGCGTACGTCCAGCAGGGCGCCGGGGTAGTCGTCGCTGATCGCGCTGATCCGGCCGACCCCGGCCAGCCGCAGCAGCAGGGCCGTCGGCAGGGGGGACTGGTGGAACGAGGTGAACACGATCGCCTCGTCCACGCCGAGGTCGCGCACCGTCCGGACGAGACGTTCCACTGCGGACGGGTCGACCGGGGGCGGGTCGTGCTCGATCCAGGGGGTGCGCCATTCGAGCCGCCGTGTCACGCCGGGCAGCAGCGCCGCCGCGGCGCTGCCGAGCGGTCCGGTGAGCAGGGTGAGCGAGGCGGCGCGGGCGGCGACGGCGCGCAGTGCGGGCCCGGTCAGCAGCACGTCGCCGGCCGAGTCGGCGCGCACCGCGAGCACGTGGCGGGGTGCACCGTCGACCGTCGGCCCGGGCCGCAGCACATCCTGGCGGCCGAGGATCCAGTCCGCCGCCGCGGGCAGGTCGGCGGCGGTGTACGAGGCGGCGCGGATCTCCGTGGCGACCGTCCGCGCGGTGGGCACGAGCAGCCCGGTGGCACCGGCCGCGGCGGCGGCCCGCAGGTCGGTGCCGATGTCGCCGACGACGACGCAGCGGTGGGGCGCGACGCCCAGTTCGCGGGCGGCCCGCCGGACGAGGCCCGGGGCGGGTTTGCGGCAGCCGCAGCCGTCGTCGGGGGTGTGCGGGCACAGCTGCCAGGTGTCGAAGGGGCCGAGCAGCTGCTCGACGCGGGCGTTGACGGCCCGTGCCTGCGCCGGGGTGGTGTGGCCGAGGCCGATGGCGGACTGGTTGGAGACCACGCCGATCCGCAGCCCGGCGTCGCGCAGCCGGTCCAGCGCCTCGCGCGCGCCGGGCATCGGCACCACCCGGTCGGGGTCGGCGATGCGCGGCACGTCGGCGATCAGGGTGTCGTCCCGGTCGCAGAGCACGGCGTCGAAGAGCCTGTTTGCGCTGGTGACGGGCCTGGGATTGCTCACCGGTCGGCCGTACCCGCTCCGGTTGGCCCGAAACGTCTGACGCGTACCGATAAAACGGACTAACCGGTCCTGCTCCGGCCGGGCTGCCGCTCTGGTCGCCCGGGGCCGCGACCGGTGCGGCGGACGCGGCCGTCGAGGACGACT
>NZ_JBFAOU010000164.1:0-18520 GCF_040675365.1 Catellatospora sp. NPDC049609
CGGCTGGCAAACGCCAGCCGGCGACGTCGCCGTACCTGTGCCGCCCCTCAGCCGCCGGGAGGGGTGTGACTGATGGCTTCGAAGTCCTCGCAGGAGGCGCGTACCGCTGACCGGGCCGTGGAGTCCGCCGCGGCACTGGCCGAGCTGGGCGCCGCGTTCGGCGTGACGCTCTCGCCGGAGCTGCTGGAGCGCGCGCTCACCCACCGCTCGTACGCGTACGAGCACGGTGGCCTGCCCACCAACGAGCGGCTGGAGTTCCTCGGCGACGCCGTGCTCGGCGTCGTCATCACCGCCTCGCTCTACCAGGCGCACCCCGACCTGCCCGAGGGCCGGCTGGCGAAGCTGCGGGCCAGCGTGGTCAACTCGCGCGCCCTGGCCGGCGTGGCCCGCTCCCTGGGCAACGGCGGCATCGGCCCGCACCTGCTGCTGGGCAAGGGCGAGGAGACCACCGGCGGGCGGGACAAGGAGTCCATTCTCGCCGACACGCTGGAGGCGCTGCTCGGCGCGATCTACCTCGAGCACGGCATGGACCGGGCGTCGGAGGTGGTCCGCGCGCTGTTCGACCCGCTGATGGCGGAGTCGGCGCGCCGCGGCGCCTCGCTGGACTGGAAGACCAGCCTGCAGGAGCTGACCTCCGCCCACGGCTGGGGCGTGCCGGAGTACGCCATCGAGGAGCAGGGCCCCGACCACGCGAAGATGTTCACCGCCTGGGCGGTCGTCGGCGGCGAGCGCTTCGGCGGCGTCACCGGGCGGACCAAGAAGGACGCGGAGCAGCGCGCGGCCGAGGACGCCTGGCAGGTGCTGTCGCACCGGGCCGTGGACAGCTCGCATCCGGAGGCCCGGGAGACATGACGTCGGCCGCCCCCGCCCTCCTCGACACCCCGCCGACCGACGCCGGCAGCACGCCGAGGCTGTGGCGGCGGGCCGGCGGCCTGCGCGGCGTCGCCGCGGCGTTCGTGGTGGTCGCCGCGCTGCGCTGCGCGCAGCTCGTCGCCGTCTGGGTGATGGCGCCGCCCGACTCGCCGAAGACACTGTGGCAGCGGCTGCTGCTCTGGGACGGCGGCTGGCTGATCAACGTCGCGGTCGAGGGCTACCCGTCCGGGTACACCTACCGCGACGGCGAGATCACCGGCAACGGGTTCGCCTTCTTCCCGCTCTTCCCGCTGCTCGTGCGGGGCGGCACGGCGCTCGGCCTGCCGCCGGACGCCGCGTCGCTGCTGGTGGCGAACGTGGCCGCGCTGGCCGCCGGGGTGCTGGTCTACCTGCTCGGCGTCAGCGTGTGGTCGCGCCGGGTCGGGTACGCCCTGGTCGTGCTCGTCTGCGCGCAGCCGATGGCGGTCGTGCTGAGCATGGGATACACCGAGTCGCTGTTCCTGGCCCTGGTGGCGGGCGCGCTGCTGGCCGCGCACGAGCGGGTGTGGTGGGCCGCGGGCCTGGCCGGGCTCGGCGCGGCGCTGACCCGGCCCACCGGCGCCGCGGTCGGCGTGGCGCTGGCCGTGGCCGCGCTGGCGCTGTGGTGGCAGGCCCGGCGCGGCCGGGTCGTGCCCGGACGGTTCGAGCTGCCGTCGGCGTTCGCGGCGGCGGCGCTGGCGCTGGCCGGGGTGCCCGCGTTCCTGGCCTGGGTCGGGTGGCGGGTCGGGGAGTGGGACGCCTGGTTCACCGTGCAGACCAAGGGCTGGGGCACCACGTTCGACTTCGGGGCGAGCGTGCTGGACTTCGCCGGGTCGGCGGTGCTCGGCGGCCAGGACGTCGTCGAGGTCGGCACGGTGCTGCTGCTGGTGGTCGCCGTGCTGCTGGCGGGGTACGCCGCGGGCGAGCGCGTCTGGCCGCCGCTGCTGGCGTACGGGCTGATCGCGCTGGTGCTGGTGGTGGGGCAGGCGGGCTACTGGCACTCCAAGCCGCGCCTGCTGGTGCCGGTGCTGCTGCTGTGCTGCGTGCCACTGGCCCGCGGCCTGGCCCGGGTGTCGACGGGAACGTCGGTGGTGTTGCTCATGATGTGGAGCGCGTTCGGGCTGTGGTTCGGCGCGCACATGATCACGGTGTGGCCGTACACGATCTGAACGGCCCGAGCGGAGAGGCGGAGTCATGCCCGAGTTGCCCGAGGTCGAGACGGTACGCAGCGGCCTGGCGCGCTGGGTGGTCGGCCGGACCATCGGCGCCGTCGAGGTGCGGCACCCGCGTGCCATCCGGCGCCACCCCGGCGGCGCCCAGGACTTCGCCGACACGCTGACCGGGCGGACCATCACCGAGGCCCGGCGGCGCGGCAAGTACCTGTGGCTGCCGCTGGACAGCGGGGACGCGGTCGTCGGCCACCTCGGCATGTCCGGCCAGCTGCTGGTGCAGCCCGCCACGGCCCCCGAGGAGAAGCACCTGCACATCCGGTTCGACTTCAGCGACGGCGGCCCGCAGCTGCGCTTCGTCGACCAGCGCACCTTCGGCGGGCTCGCGGTGTCGCCGGGCGGCGCGACCCTGCCCGCCGAAATCGCGCACATCGCGCTCGACCCCCTCGACGAGGCGTTCGTCGAGGCGCACTTCCTGGCCGCACTGCGCCGCAGGCGCACCGCCGTGAAGCGGGCGCTGCTGGACCAGTCGCTGATCTCGGGCGTCGGCAACATCTACGCCGACGAGGCGCTGTGGCGGGCCAAGCTGCACGGCGAGCGCCCCAGCGACGAGCTGACCGCCCCCGCCGCCAGACGCCTGCTCGGCCACGTCCGCGACGTCCTGAACGAGGCCATCGCCGTGGGCGGCACCACCTTCGACGCCCTCTACGTCAACGTCAACGGCGAGTCCGGCTACTTCGACCGCTCCCTCAACGCGTACGGCCGCGAGGGCGAACCCTGCTCCCGCTGCGGCTCCCCGATCCGCCGCGAACAGTTCATGAACCGCTCCTCCTACTCCTGCCCCCGCTGCCAACCCCGCCCCCGCCCCCGCCCCTGATCCTGACCCCGCTCCGCGTGCGTTGATCTTGCGCGAACTGTGGGTACGACACGCCCATACCGCCCAAAAGGGCAACAGTTCGCGCAAGATCAACGCGATCTTGGACCCCGGCCGCCGACACCAGGCCGCCACGACGGGCAAGATCGCGGTTTCCGGTCAAAACCTGTGGCATAACCGCAGTTCCTGACCGGAAACAGCGATCATGCCCGCGCCCCGCGGACCGGGCCCCCCGGACCCGCGCCCCGGGCGGGAGGGCGGCCTGGGTCAGGGGTGGCGGTAGCCGGGGCCGTCGGGGACCTTGAGGTCGGCGTCGGCGTGGTGGGTGTCGAGCAGGCCGACGGGCAGCGACATGCGGTGGGCCTGGTCCACCAGGTGGTCCACGACGCTGCGCGGCGCGCCCGCGAGCAGGTCCAGCGCGGCGGCGTCGAAGCCCTTGTCGCGGCACAGCCGCAACCGGTCGGCCAGGATCGGGGCGATCCGTTCGCGCAGCTGCCCCTCGGGGGCGTCCCAGCGGACCAGGCCGTCGCCGCCGGTGAGCTCGGCCGGGAAGCGGGCCGCGTCCGGCCGGCCCCGCTCCACCTCGCCCAGCGGCAGGTAGCAGACCGCCCGGCGGCGCTCCCGGTGCAGGTCCTCGACGAGAGCCGCGTCGGTGGTGAAGCCGTCGAGCACGAACACGTCCGCGACGGACGGCTCGGGCGGCGTGGTCAGCGCCCACTGCCAGCGCAGGCTGTCGGGCACGGCGGGGCGGGGCGGGGCCTCGTACCAGTGGGTGGGGCGGGTCGGGGCGGCGCAGGCCACGCAGGCCAGCACGACGACCGCGCTGACCGGCACCCGGACCCCCGCCACCTGCACGGCTACACCGGCACCGGCACGACCGCGGGAGCGCCGTGGATGGACGCCTCGTGGGTGGCCAGGCCGAACCGGGCGCCGCGGCCGCGCATCAGCTCGTGGCAGGCGGCGATCTGGTCGAGCGGCACCGAGTGCACCAGGTGCGCGTCGCCGGGGCGTACGCCCTCCTCGGTGCCGTGGCGGTAGCGGTCCCACGGGCCCTCGTACGTGCACAGCACCGCGCCCAGCCCGCGGTAGATCGAGTCGGTGGGGCGGCCGGGGTTGACCAGCAGCGTGTCGAAGCCGATCCGGCGGGCGGAGCGCACCGCGACGGCGACCGGACCGATGGAGTACGGGCTGGTCGGCGCCTGGTCGAAGAACACGCCCCGGACCGGGTATCCGGCCCACCGGCCGAGCTCGGCGCGCACCTGCTCGGCCGGGCGGGCGCCGAAGGCGAGGTCGATGTAGCCGAGCAGGCTCGCCCCGGCGCGCACGAGTCGCGTGGTGGCGGCGGTCCAGGTCGGGTCGAGCCCGCTTCCGGGCCCCGCGTCGATGTTGAGCAGCACGGTCGCGCCGACACCGGCGGCCTCGATCGCCGCCCACAGCTCCGGCTGCAGGTGCGGGTGTGCGGGAAGTGGCAGCAGGGGGGTCACGCTCGTACAACGACCGACGTCGGTGCGCCGCGACTGCCCGCAGGTCACTGTCAGCTAGCCGACTGGCCGGACCCGCGTCTAGTCCCGGCCGAACTCCTGTGTCCAGTAGGGTGTCCGGCCCTGGTACGCCAGGCCGACCCCGGTCGCCCTGGCGTCGCAGTTCAGGATGTTGCTGCGGTGGCCGGTGCTGGCCATCCAGGCGTCGACCATCGACTCCGCCGTCGGGTACCCGTAGGCGATGTTCTCGCCCGCGGCGTGCCGGCGCGGGTATCCGGCGTCGGCGACCCGGTCCACGAAGCTGCTGCCGTCGCGACTGGTGTGGCTGAAGTAGTCGTGCTGCGCCATGTCCGCGCTGTGCCGCCGGGCGGCGGCGCGCAACCGCTCGTCGGTGTGCACCGGGGGGCAGCCGGCCCGTTCCCGCTCCCGGTTGATCAGGGAGGTGACCTGGTCTTCCATCGCGGTGACGCGCGCGCTCTCCGGGCTGGGCCGCGGGGCCGGGCCGCGCGCCCCGGCGGGCGGAGTGCGCGGCGCGCTCGTGGCCGGGGCGGGCCTCGTGGCGCCGCGAGGTGTGACAGCCGCGATGACGGGCGACCTGGCCGCGGCGATGGCCTGGGCCGTGTCACCCGCTCCGGTCGGGTCACCCGTGCCGGTGACACTCCGTGCGGTGGTCCGGCCACCCGCAGTGGTGAACTCGGACGTGCCCGGCAGGGGGCCGGGGGCGGCCGAGAGCGCCGGGCCCACCGCCATCGCCCCGCCCAGCAGCAGGGACAGCAGCGCCGCGGAGGCCGTCAGAGGGGGCCACATCCGCAGCGGTGCACGATGCCGGCCGGTGCGCCGGTGACGAGGTGCCACGCGCCGACGCTAGCAGTCGGGGAGGTTTGTCACCTCCCGACACCTTCTGTGACGTGTGAGGCAGGGCAACTTGACGTCACCGTCGTATCGGCGGAATATGGATGTGTCGCCAGTCGCGCCCGACCGCGCTCGCCAGCATTGTCCGGAGAAACATTCCGGATGGCAACGGGCCGGGAGCGCGAATATAACTGGGCGCGCGTTTGGCCGTCTAACCGGCAGCGCTTCACAAGGAGACGATATGGCGAAGGCCCTCTATGGCCACGTCGCGGCAGCGCCTGACCGGCGCCTGCTGGACGAGGTCACCCGCTTGCGTGCCACGGTGCGGGCACTGGAGTTCGAGGTAACCCGGTTGCGGGCGGAGAACGATCGCCTGGCGGCGGCAGCTGCCGAGGCGGACGATTTCTTCCGCATCGCCGAGCCGGCACTTACCTGAACAATCCCCGCGTCAGCGGGACGTGGCCGACGCCGTTTCGTACGCGTGTCGCCACAGTGCACCAGTCCTCATGCGCGCCTCCACTCCGTGTGGCGGCGCGCTTCTTTAATGCCCCCGGAGCCTTCGGCGCCGGAGCGCGGCCGCGGACCGGATCGTTCACCGATCGGACGCATAGGGCCCGGGGGCGTTGGGCATACGACAGCGGCCACCACAGGCTCGCCCGGAGGGGCGTGGTCACCTCCGGGGTACCCTGCAGCTTTGAACCGATAGCATGTGCCACCCGCCGCCCGGCGGGACGCCTTTGATCAATTTCGGAGCGCTGTGCACCTCAAGAGCCTGACGGTGAAGGGCTTCAAGTCCTTCGCCTCCGCGACCACGCTGAAGCTGGAGCCGGGCATCACCTGTGTGGTGGGCCCCAACGGCTCCGGCAAGTCCAACGTGGTGGACGCGATCTCCTGGGTGCTCGGCGAGCAGGGCGCCAAGGCGCTGCGCGGCGGCAAGATGGAAGACGTGATCTTCGCCGGCACGTCCGGCCGCCAGCCGCTGGGGCGGGCCGAGGTCACGCTCACCATCGACAACACCGACGGCGCGCTGCCGATCGACTACACCGAGGTCTCGATCACCCGCCGGATGTTCCGCGACGGCGCCAGCGAGTACGAGATCAACGGCGACGCCTGCCGCCTGATGGACGTCCAGGAGCTGCTGAGCGACTCCGGCATCGGCCGGGAGATGCACGTCATCGTCGGACAGGGCCGGCTCGACAGCGTGTTGCACGCCCGGCCGGAGGACCGGCGGGCCTTCATCGAGGAGGCCGCGGGCGTCCTCAAGCACCGCAAGCGCAAGGAGAAGGCGCTCCGCAAGCTCGACGCGATGCAGGCCAACCTGAACCGCGTCACCGACCTCACCGACGAGCTGCGCCGCCAGCTCAAGCCGCTGGGCCGGCAGGCCGAGGTGGCCCGGCGCGCCGCGACCATCCAGGCCGACCTGCGCGACGCGCGGCTGCGCCTGCTCGCCGACGACCTGTTCACGCTGCGCTCCACCCTCGACAAGGAGATCGCCGACGAGGCGGCCCTGCGCACCAAGCGCGAGCTGGTCGAGGAGGAGTACGAGCTGGTCCAGCAGCGGCTGGCCGCGCTGGAGGCCGACCATGCCGCCGACGCGCCCGCGCTGACCCAGGCCCAGGACGTCTGGTATCAGCTGTCCGCGCTGCAGGAGCGCTTCCGGTCCACCGCGCAGCTGGCCGCCGAGCGGCACCGCCACCTGTCCGCCCCGACCGAGGAGGAGCGGCCCGGCCGCGACCCCGAGCGGCTGGAGCACGAGGCCGAGGCGGTACGCGAGCAGGAGGAGGCGCTGCGCGAGGCGCTGGCCGAGGACCAGGTGCGCCTGGCCGAGGCGGTCGAGCGCCGCCAGGAGCTGGAGCGCCAGCTCGCCGCGGCCGAGCGGGCGCTGGTCGTCGCGGTGAAGGCGATCGCCGACCGCCGCGAGGGCATGGCGAAGCTCGCCGGGCAGGTCAACGCCGCCCGCACGCGCACCGCCACCGCCGCCGAGGAGATTGAGCGCCTGGCCGCGGCGTACGACGACGCCGCCATGCGCGCCGAGGCGGCCCAGGAGCAGGTGGACGCGGTCGCCGAGGAGACCTCCGACGCCGACCGCGACAACGCCGACCTGGACACCAGGCACGCCACGGCGGTCACCGCGTACGACGACGCCAACGCCACCGTGAAGCGGCTGTCCGACGCCGACCGCGCCGCCGAGAAGGAGGCGACCGGCTGGAAGGCCCGCGAGGAGGCGCTCGCGCTCGGCCTCAACCGCAAGGACGGCGCGGGCGCGCTGCTGGCGCGGGCCGGCGAGGTGCCGGGACTGCTGGGCAGCGTCGCGTCGCTGCTGGCGGTCGAGCCGGGCTGCGAGGCCGCGCTGGCCGCGGCGCTGGGCGCGCTGGCCGACGCGGTCGCGGTGGCCGGGGTCGACGAGGCCGCCGAGGCGATGCGGCTGCTCAAGATCCAGGATGCGGGCCGGGCCGCGCTGCTCATCGGCACGTCCGCCACCCAGTCGCGCCCCGACGTGGCGCTGCCCGGCGGCGCCCGCTGGGTGCTGGACGTGGTGCGCTGCGCCGACAGCGTCCGCCCCGCGATCACCCACGCGCTGCGCGACGTGGTGCTCGTCGACGACCTCAACGCCGCCGCGGCCCTGGTCGCGGCGCAGCCGGGCCTGCGCGCGGTGACCCGCGAGGGCGACCTCGTCGGCGCGTTCTCGGGCGCGGGCGGCTCGTCGAAGGCGCCCAGCTACATCGAGGTGCAGGCGGCCGTCGACGAGGCGCGGGCCAAGCGGGTCGCGGCCGAGGAGCTGACGGCGCGGCTGCGCGAGGAGATCGCCGAGGCCCGCGAGATCGTCGCCGAGCGCAAGCGCGCCGTCGACGAGGCCGCCGCGGCCAAGCGTGCCGCCGAGGGCGAGCGCAACGCCGCCGCCCGCCGCCTGGCCGAGGTCAGCGCCGCGGCCCGGTCCGCGCAGGCCGAGGCGCAGCGCCTGGGCGCCGCGCGGGACAAGGCCGCCGCCGCCCGCGAGCAGGACCTGACCCACCTGACCGACCTGGAGGAGCGGCTGGCGGCCGCCGAGGCGGTCCCGGTCGACGAGGACCCGTCCACCGCCGAGCGCGACCAGCTCGCCGCGCTGGTGCCGCAGTCCCGCCAGAACGAGGTCGAGGTTCGCCTCGCGGTGCGCACCGCCGAGGAGCGCGTCTCGCAGATCGCGGGCCGGGCCGACTCGCTGCTGCGCCAGGCCGCCGCCGAGCGGGCCGCCCGCGAGCGGGCCGCGGCGCGCCGGGCCGCCCGGGAGCGGGGCGCCGCCGTGGCCAAGGCCGTGGAGTCCGGCACCCGCGAGGTGCTGGCCCGGCTGAACACGGCCCTCGACGAGGCCGCCGAGCGGCGCGACGAGCTCGCCGAGGCGCGTACGGCCCGCGAGGCCGAGCTGGCGCAGGTGCGCGGCGCGGCCAAGCGGCTGGGCGACGACCTGTCCCGGCTCACCTCCGAGGTGCACCGCGACGAGATGGCCCGCGCCGAGCAGCGCATGCGCATCGAGCAGCTGGAGACGCGCGCCGCCGAGGAGTTCTCCATCGACGTGGAGACGCTGCTCGGCGAGTACGGCCCGCACGTCGGCGTGCCGGTGATCATGCTGGGTTCGGCTGATCTGGCCGAGCCGGAGCCCTACGACCGGGCGATCCAGGAGAAGCGCGCCGCCAAGGCCGAGCGCGACCTGGCCCTGCTCGGCAAGGTGAACCCGCTGGCGCTGGAGGAGTTCGCGGCGCTGGAGGAGCGCTACAAGTTCCTCTCCGACCAGCTCGAGGATCTCAAGGCGACCCGCCGCGACCTGCTCACCGTGGTCAAGGACGTGGACGACCGGATCCTGGAGGTGTTCACCACCGCGTTCGAGGACACCGCGCGCGAGTTCCAGGTGGTCTTCCCGATCCTGTTCCCGGGCGGCGAGGGCCGGCTGGTGCTGACCGACCCGGACAACATGCTGACCACCGGCGTCGAGGTGGAGGCCCGCCCGCCGGGCAAGAAGATCAAGCGGCTGTCGCTGCTGTCCGGCGGCGAGCGCTCGCTGACCGCGGTGGCCATGCTGTGCGCGATCTTCCGCGCCCGCCCCAGCCCCTTCTACATCATGGACGAGGTGGAGGCGGCGCTCGACGACGTCAACCTCGGCCGCCTGATCACCCTGTTCCAGGAGCTGCGCTCGCGCAGCCAGCTGATCATCATCACGCACCAGAAGCGCACCATGGAGGTCGCCGACGCGCTGTACGGCGTGACCATGCGCAACGGTGTCACCGAGGTGATCAGCCAGCGGCTGAAGGGCGAGTCCGAATGAGGCGCAAGCCCGCCGAGGCGCTGCTCATCGACTTCGACGGGGTGCTGCGCCACCACGACCCGGCCGCGTACGGCGACTTCGAGGCCCGCCACGGCGTCGCGCCCGCGACGCTGCTGGCGTCCGGGCTGGAGTGGGCGCGGCAGCTGCCGGCGATCGTCGGGCACATCACGCGCCAGCAGTGGCTGGACGCGATCGCCGAGCACACCGGCGCGTCGGCGGCGGCACTGACCGAGTGGGACGCCTACCGGGGGTACATCGACCAGACCGTGCTGGCGTTCGTCCGCGAGGTGCGCGCGGCCGGCCGCAAGGTCGGGCTGGCCACCAACGCCACCGACGACCTGCACGACGATCTGGCACTGTTCGACCTCAAGGACGACTTCGACGCCGTGCTGTCCTCGGCGGACCTGGGCGTGCACAAGCCGACGAAGCAGTTCTTCGCCCAGGCCTGCCAGGCGCTGGCGACACCGCCCTCGCTGTGCCTGTTCGTCGACGACACCGACCGCAACATCCGCGGCGCCCGCGTCGCCGGGCTGCTCGCCGCGCGCTGGAGCGGGCCGGACGATCTGCGGTACCTCCGCGCGGCGCTGGGGCTGTGACGCGCGGCCGGAGCGGGCCCGCGGTGTGAGCGCGGCAGGCGGCCGGCAGCACGACGCGCCGTCAGGGCGGTCGATGGCGACGCGCCGTCAGGGCGGCCGACATGGCGACGTCGGAGTACTCCGCGCGCAGCGACAACTTCTGGGTTGTCGCGACAACCCAGAAGTTGTCACGGCCGGAGACAGGTGCCCCACGCTCGGTGACGCTCGGGTGCCTGCGGCCGCAACTTTCTCCCGCCATGTGAAACGACCTCGGGTCGGTGACAACCGGGTGTTCGCGCTGCGCGTGACTACTACCGGACCGTGGTGATCTCCGACCCGGAACCTGGCTGACCCCGGTGCGCCGCCGATCACGCGGTGTGTCGATGGATCAGCCCTTCTCCGGCCGTGGCCAGAGAGCGGTTTCCGGTGGGGCACGCCGTGGCCCGTTCGGTCGACAGGTTCCGGTGAGAGGAGCGGCGATGACGTCGTCGCTGGTAGTGGATCGCGTGACGGTGGAGTACACCGCGGGCGCCCCGGTGTTGCGTGACGTCTCCGTGACGGCGGCGCCAGGCCGCATGCTCGCGGTGACCGGGCCCTCCGGCGCCGGGAAGACCACCCTGCTGCGCGCGATGGCGGGCGTGCTGCGCCCGGTCAGCGGCGCGGTCGCCGTCGACGGGAAGCCGCTGCGCGACCGCGACGACGCCGTCGCCCGGCGGGTGGTGCTGATCCCGCAGGACAACGGCCTGGCCACCATCCTCACCGCGAGCGAGAACGTGCAGGTGGTGCTCGTCGCCAACGGCTTCTCGCCGGAGGACGCGCGCCGCGCCACGGCCGAGTCGCTGGAGCAGGTCGGGCTGTCGGCCCAGGCCGGCCAGCTGGTCGAGGAGCTGTCCGGCGGCCAGCAGCAGCGGACGGCCATCGCCCGCGGCCTGGCCCTGTCCGGCGCGGTGCTGCTGGCCGACGAGATCACCAGCGAGCTGGACGCCGCCAACCGCGCGCGGGTGCTGGACCTGCTGCGCGCCGCGGCCGACGGGGGTGCCTGCGTCGTGCTGGCCACCCACGACCTGGAGGCCGCCGCGGCCTGCGACGCCGAGCTGCACCTGCTCGACGGCGCGGCCGAGCTGGTCCGCGCCTGACACCGGATCCTCCGGAACACGAAGGCCCGGTGCAGCAGCAGCTCGCCGGAGACCCCACCACATACCGCCCGGCCGGGCCGCGCAGTCGCGCCGACGGCCGGTAGAACGTCCCGAGAGGTGGCACATGCTTCGCTTGGTGCTCGGCGTGCTGGCGAGCAGACGCAGCCAGGCCGTCACGCTGGCCGTGCTCGCCGTGCTCGCGGTCGCCGCCGGCACCGCCGCGCCGCTCTACGCGACCGCGGCCGACCGTGCCGCCGTCGCGGCGGAGCTGCGGGCGGCCACGCCGATCGAGCGTGCCATCACCTTCACCGCCGACGTGGCCGCGACCGACGGTCACGCCGCCGGGCTCGACACGCTGCGTGGGCAGGCGCGGGAGAAGGTCGGCGACCACGGGCTCAGCGAGGTCCTCGGCGTGTCCGTGCCGGGCACCGCCACCGTGGGCGGCACGGCGACCGGCGGCACCGCGACCGGCGCCGACGCCACGGCCGGGAACCCGGTGCAGGCCCCGGTGACGACGCGCACCGGCGTCTGCGCGCACCTGGTGATCGACGGCGCCTGCCCGGCCGCGGCGGGGGAGGTGGTGCTCAGCGAGCCCACCGCCAAGCGGCTGGCGGCCGCCAACGGCACCGAGCTGACCTTCCGTCCCGACCGCGCCGAGCAGCCGGTGACGCTGCGCGTGGTCGGGGTGTACGACCCGGCGGCCGCGCTCGCCGCGGGCGACCCGTACTGGGCCGGGCGCGACGACCTCACCCCGCAGCCGCTGCGCTTCGGGAACCCGATGTTCACCGCCGAGTCCACCATCGACACGCTCGGTGTCGGGGCGGTGCGGGCGACCGTCGACCTGATCGCCGACGACGCCGCGTTCGCCGCGGGCGACGTCGACCGGCTGGCCGGTGCGCTGCCGACCGCGATCGGCATCCCCGGCACGCTGGTCTCCAACGGCCTGCCCCGGCTGCTGCGGCGGGTGCAGGACTCGCGGGACGTGCTGGGCCTGGCCGCGCCGCTGGGCGCCGCGCAGCTGCTGGTCGTGTGCTGGTTCGTGCTGCTCATGGCGGTCGGCTACACCGCCGCCGAGCGCCGCGGCGAGCTGGCGCTCGGCCTGCTGCGCGGGGTGCCGCCGCGGCACCGGGCACTGCTGGCGCTCGGCCCGACGGCGCTGGTGCTGCTGGTCGCCGCCCCGTTCGGCGTGCTGTTCGGCTGGCTGATGGTGCGGCTGCTGACCTGGGCCACGTTCGCGCGTACGCAGGAGATCGCGCTGGACCGCACCGCGCTGCTCGCCGGCGCCGGGACCCTGCTGGTCGTGATGGCGAGCGCGGCGATCGCCGAGCGGCGGGCGCACACCGGCTCGCTGGTCGAGGCGCTGCGCCAGGTGCCGACCCGGCGGCGCGGGCGGATCGGGTTGACCGAGCTGGCCGTGGGCGTGGTGGCGCTGGCCGCGATCGGGCAGTCGCTGGCCTCCGACAGCCAGGCCGGCGGCCTGCCGCTGCTGGTCCCGCTGCTGCTGGCGATCGTGGTCGGCCTGCTCACCGCGCGCCTGGTGCGCCGGGCCGCGATCGCGTACGGCGCCTCCCGCCTGCACCGCGGGCGGCTGGCCCCGGCCCTGGCCGCGCTGCAGGTGGCCCGGCGTCCCGGGGCCGACCGGCTGGTCGCGCTGACCGTGGTGGCGGTGGCGCTGGTCGGGTACACGGTGAGCGCCTGGGACGTCGCCGTGAACACCGCGCGCGAGCGGGCCGAGCTGGCGCTGGGCGCGCCGCGGGTGCTGACCGTGTTCGCCGCCTCCCGGCCCGCGCTGCTGGACGGCGTGCGCCGCGCCGACCCCGAAGGCGCGTGGGCGATGGCCGTGACCCGCCAGGAGCAGACCGACCGGACGCTGCTCGGGGTGGACAGCGCCCGGCTGGCCGCCGTCGTCGGCGACGGCACGCCTGGTGGCGCCGGGCCTGCCGCCGAGATCGGACCGCTGCTGCGGGCCCCGGCGGGCGAGCCGGTGACCGTGGCGGGCGCCGCCCTGGAGCTCGACGTGGACGTGGTCACGGCCGAGCTGAACCCGATGACGGTGACGGTCGCGCTGACCGGCCCGCGTGGCGAGCCGGTGACCGGCCGGCTGGCCATCCCGATGACGCCCGGCCGCGCCAAGCACCGGGTGGAGCTGCCCGAGTGCGCCGTCGCGCCGGGCTGCCGGCTGTACTGGCTGAGCTTCCCGCACTCGCTGGAGAGCCTGCACCTGCACGGGCTGCGCCAGCTCGGTCCCGACCGGACGCTGCTGGAAGGCGCCGCCATCGCCGCGGCGGCGCGGTGGCGGCCGAGCTTCGGCGCCGAGGCCGAGGTGACCCCGATCCAGGGCCCGGACTACATCACGCTGGTCTACGTCCCGTCGGACCCGAAGAACATCAGCACCGACATCAGGCTGTACGTCGCCGACGCCCCCGTGCCGCTGCCCGTCGTGGCGGCGGGCGCACGGCGCCTGGCGCACACCCGGGAGCTGCGCGGCGTCGAGGCGCTGCAGGGCATGGACCGCCCGGTCGACCTGCGCCGGGTGTATCCGGCACTGCCCGGCATGGCGCGCGAGGGCGTGGTGTTCGACCTGGAGGCGGCGGACCGGCTGAGCGACTCGCGGGACAACGGCGTACGGCTGGAGGTGTGGCTCGGCGGGGCCGCACCGGCCGACGCGGTGGACCGGCTGCGCGCCAACGGGCTGGTGCCGGTGGGCGACCAGACGGCGGGCACGCTGGCCGACCGCTACCGGGAGCAGGGCGCCGGGCTGGCGCTGCGGCTGCACCTGGCGGCGGCGCTGCTCAGCGTGCTGCTGGTGGCGCTGGCGACGATGGTGCTGGCCGCGACCGACCGGCGCAACCGCGCGGCGGAGCTGGTCGCGCTGCGGCTGCAGGGCATGCCCGCGTCCGTGGCGGCCCGGTCGGCCCGGATCGGCAACCTCGCCATGATCCTGATCGCGGCCCCGGTCGGCGCGCTCACCGCGCTGGCCGCCTGGGCGCTGAGCGAACCCGCGCGCACCATGCTCACCTCCGCCGGCGACCTGCCGCCGCCAGGCCCCGACCCGCTCGTCGTGGTGCCCGCGGTGCTCGCGGCGACGGGCGTGCTGGTGGCCGCGGCGCTGCTGGCAGGCCGCTCGCTGGTCCGGGTGACCGGCGAGGGGGCCTCCGCCCGGACCGCCGGCAACGGGACCGGGGCGGGCACCGCGCAGGACGCCGCGGTCGCGGCACGATCCGAGAAGCAGGAGGTGGCGCGGTGACGGCGCTGCTGTGGGCGATGGTGCGGGCGCGGCGCGGGCTGGCCCTGATCACCCTGGTGCTCACCGCCGCGGCCGCCGCGGCGGCGGCCGCCGGCCCGCTCTACCAGCAGGCGGCCACCACCTCGCTGTACGGCGTCGAGCTGGCCGCCGCCACCGTGGGCGAGCGGGTGTACTCGGCGCAGAACGGCGAGCGGCTGCAGTCGAACGTGCACCCGTCGCTGCCGTACGTGCCGGGCTTCCAGACGGTCGACGGCCTGGCCATCCAGGGCTCCGCGACCGGTGAGCGCGACAGCGCGGACATGTTCCTCGCCTCGCGCACCGGGGTGTGCGAGCACCTGGTCATCGTCCGCGGGCGCTGCGCCACCGCCGAGCACGAGGTGGTGCTGCGCGAGGACGCCGGCGCCACCATCGGCGCCCAGCCGGGCCGCGACCTGACGTTCACGCTGCCCGCCGCCACCGGCCCGGACGAGGGCGGCGGCCCGCTGCGGCTCACGGTCGTCGGCTTCTACCAGCGGCTGTCCGGCGACGACCCGTACTGGGCGGGGCGCCCGCCGCTGGTCGACCCGCACACCCCGGCGGCGTTCGTCACCGAGCGCACGGTGGTCAAGTCCGACCGCAACCTGATCCGGATGATCGATCTCATCGCCGGTCCGGACGCGTTCGGCGACATGGAGCAGCTGCGCGCCGAGCTGGAGGACGCCGAGGCGGAGCTGGAGGCGGGCGGCTACGGCACCGACAGCGAGCTGCCGGACCTGCTGACCCGCCTCGACGACGGCGCCGCGCAGCTGTCCACGAGCCTGCTGCTGGCGGCCGTGCCGCTGGTGCTGCTGTGCTGGCTGGTCCTGTTCATCGCGGTCGCGGGCGGCGTCGAGCAGCGGCGGGGCGAGCTCGGGCTCACCGCGCTGCGCGGCGTGCCGGGACGCACCCGGTGGTGGCTGGCCACGGCCGAGACGGCGCTGCCGGTGCTGATCGCGATCGTGCCCGGCTACCTGCTCGGCTACGCCGTCACCGCGGTGCTCGCGGCGACCGTGCTGCCCGGCTCCCCGGCGGTGGTGCCCAACGTGACGTCGATCGTGTACACCGCGATCGCCGTGCTGGGCGCGCTGGCCGCGGGCATGCTGGCGCAGGTGCGCGCGCTGACCGTGCCGGTGCTCGCGCTGCTGCGCCGGGCCCGCGTACGCAAGCGGCGCGGTCTCGTCGGCGGCGTCGAGGCGATGGTCGGGGCGCTGGCGCTGGTCGCCGGCTACCAGGTGGCCGCGGGCGGGGACACCGGCTCGGGCGGCCTGGCCCTGCTCGCCCCGCTCTGCATCGGGCTCGGCCTGGGCCTGGTGGCGGCGCGCCTGGTCGGGGTGCCCGCCGAGCGGCTGGGCCGCCGGGCGCTGCGCCGGGGACGGCTGCGCACCGGTCTGGCCGCGCTGACCCTGGCCCGCGGCGGCGGCACGCACTGGATCGTGGTGCTGCTGACCGTCGTGTTCGGCCTGCTGGGCTTCGCGCTGTCGGCCGGCGACGCGGCCGGGCGGGCCTGGCAGGAGCGGGCCGACGTGCAGACCGGCGCGGCCCGGGTGCTGTCGGTGCAGTCCCTGCCCCCGTCGAGCCTGCTGCACGCGGTGCGCACCACCGACCCGCAGGGCCGGTACGCCATGGCGACGATGCGGGTCAACATCAACAACGAGGTGCCCCTGCTGGCGGTGGACAGCTCACGGCTGCCCGCGGTGGCCCTGTGGCCGCAGGCGTACGGCGCGCTGAGCGCCGAGGAGGCCGCCCGGCTGCTGCGCCCGTCGCCGGTGACGCCGCTGGCGCTGCGCGCGGCGGAGGTCGACATCACGGTCACCCTCGACCGGATCGCGTCGGACGCGTCCGCCGGGCTGACCCTGCGCCTGGTCGCGACGGACGGCCGCCAGTCGCAGGTGCGCGTCGAGCGGCTGCGGGAGGGGACGCACACCTACCGGGTGAAGACCACGGCGTGCGCGGACTCGCCGTGCCGGTTCAAGCAGCTGTCGGTCGACCACTTCACGCGCGGGCGGTACATGTTCGACATGACCATCGGCGACCTGCGCGACCCGTCCGGCAACGTGCTGATCGGCGCCGCCGACCTGGCCCGGCACCACTGGCGGCTGCCGGAGACCAGCGCCGCCCGTCCGGTGCCCGAGGTCGTGCCGGCCCCGGCCGGGCTGCGGCTGCGCGTCGACACCGTGCTGACGCCGGACCTGCGGGCGTTCGCGGACTCCGCGCCCAACCCGCTGCCGCTGGTCGCGGCGGGCACCCTGCCCGGCGAGTTGCTCGGCTACGGCGGCACGGTGCGCCTGCCGGTGGCCAGGGCGGGCACCATGACCCTGGCGCCGCGCAACGGCGCGCAGGGTGCCCTGGTCGACATGGAGTACGCCGACATGCGCCTGGGTCAGGACGGCGACGCGCTGGAGGCCGAGGTGTGGCTCGCCCCGGACGCGCCCGCCGACATCGTGGCGCGGCTGGAGGCCAACGGGCTGACCGTGCTGTCGGAGCGGACCGCCGACGGCCTGTGGGAGCTCTACGGCGAGCAGGCGCCCGCGCTGGCGCTGTGGTTCCTGGCCGCGGCGGCCTTCACCGGGGTCGCGTTCGCGGCGGGCGGGCTGCTGGTCACGGCGGTGCTGGAACGCGGGCATCCCGACGAGGGGCTCGCCGTGCTGCGCGCGCAGGGCGTGAGCCGGCGTACGCTGCGCGGCGCCGCGCTGGGCGGCAGGTTCGCCCTGGTGCTGGCGGGCAGCGCGATCGGCCTGCTGTCGGCGGCCGCGTCGTGGGCGCTGGCCCGCGGCGTGGTGCCGGTCTTCGCCGACGGCGGGTACGCCCCCGCGGCGTCGAAGCTGCCGGGCGTGGCCAAGCAGCTCGTGGTGCCGCCGCCGGAGCTGCCCAGCCCGCTGATCGCGGTGCCGATCGCGGTGGCGGTGCTGGTCCTGTTGACAACGTGCCTGCTCGCCACGAGGGTGGCCGGCGGGGCGAGCAAGGGAGCGACGTCGTGAAGAACTCCAGCCTGACCGGCCTGGCCGTGGTGTGCCGCCGGGTCGTGCACATCTACCGCGCCGAGGGCGGTGACGTGGTCGCGCTGGCCGGCGTGGACCTCGACATCGCGCCCGGCGAGCGGGTCGCCCTGGTGGGCCCCTCCGGCTCCGGCAAGTCGACGCTGATCGCCCTGCTGGCCGGCCTGATGCGGCCCAGCGCGGGCCGGGTGCAGATCGGCCTGGTCGACATCGGCCGGATCAGCGAGGCCGAGCTGGCCCGCCTGCGCGGCACCGACCTGGGCGTGGTGCTGCAGGGCGCCCGGCGCAACCTGCTGCCCTACGCCACGGTGCTGAGCAACGTGTGGCTGGCCCAGCGGCGCGCGGCGCACGTACGCCCCGCCGACCTGGAGCCCCCGGAGCGCATCCTCGCCCTGCTCGGCCTCACCGGCTTCGGCCACCGCAAGGTCCAGGACCTGCCACCCGGCGCCGCACAGCGCGCGGCCATCGCCGTCGGCATGGCCTCCTCACCCGGCCTGCTGCTCGTCGACGAGCCCACCAGCCAGCTCGACCGCAGCGCCCGCGACGAGGTCCTCGCCGCCCTGGAGACCATCAACACCGAGCGCGGCACCACCATCGTCGCGGTCACCCACGACCCCGACGTCGGCGCCCGCCTGGGCCGCGCCGTCACCATCCGCGACGGTCGCGTCGGCTCCGAGGGCCGCGACGGCCGCGAGTTCGCCGTCATCGCCGGCGACGGCACCGTCCAGCTCCCGCCCGAGGTCCTCGACGCCCTCCCCCCAGGCACCCTCCTCTCGGTCCAACACGTCGACGGCAAGGTCACCCTCGTCTCCGACGACCACTCGACTCCGGTCCCCAGCGTTCTTCCCTAGCCGCCCCACCGTTTTTCCTATAGACGTTGGCCTATCTGGATGCCATCTTCGAGATCAACATAATACAGATATGGCAACCACCAAGAAAAACCGGGTCGCCGGCGGGGGGGGGCGGGGCGCGGGTTGGTCGCCC
>NZ_JBFAOU010000165.1:0-18475 GCF_040675365.1 Catellatospora sp. NPDC049609
GTCGCCGCCCTGCTCTCCGACCGCACCATCACCTGGTGAAACGCCCCGGAGCAGCACATCGCGTGACCTCAGCTATTGCGCACAAGATCGTAAGCATGGGCGAGCCGGACCCGGCAGGCGCCTACTCGCCTGGACACCCGCCCTATCCATGAGGCGCCCCGCTTCTCGGCCGGCGAGGTCAGCCTCGCGCACCTTCACGAGTGCGGTTCGGATCGGTCTCGCGATCGGGGAACCGGCGCAGATACTCGCCCTCCAGCTCCCGGGTGCGGGACTGGTGGGTGGACAAGGCGTCGTCTGAGCCGTGCCGCAGCGTCTGCACCCGCGTCCGGGCCAGGCTCTCCAGTTCACGCAGCAGGTCCTCGTCCGGCAGGTCGGCGGCCGGTACGCCGTCAGCAGTGTTCATGGAGGCGTTATACCCACGAGTGCTGCTCGCGAAGCGGGAGTCGATCGCAGCGACCGGCTCAGGACGCCTCGCGCATCTCCAGGCCGACGGCCGCTTTCAGCTCGTCGACATCGGTGTGCAGGTCGGGTCGGCCGTCCGCCTCGGCGGTGTGGGTCATCAGGTCGCCCAGGGCGTCGGCTATCGCGTTGAGCTTGTGCTGGATGGCCTTGTCCGCCCGGGTCTGGGTGTTCTGCAGCAACGCGACCATCAGGAAGGTGACGATCGTGGTGGCGGTGTTGATGATCAGCTGCCAGGTGTCCAGGTCGCCGATGAGGAAGTACGACGGCGCCCAGACGAGCACGAGCAGCACGCACAGGGCGAAGAACCACGCCTTGGAGAAGAAGGCGGCGGCGTGGGTGGCGAAGCGATCGAACATCCCGAGTCCGGAAGTGACGTCGCTGGGCATGGTGTATGCCCGGTCGCCGATCCGCTGCTGCGGAGGGCCGGGCTGGACGTCCTGAGCGTGCTGCATGTACCCGGGATACCGGTCACGGCCGCCGGCCAAACCTGCAACGTGTAGGTGGACTGCGTGACGCCAGGTGCTGCGTCGGTTCAGCGGCTTCGGCCGCCGGGTGGTCCGGTCGCCCGCGCGCCCAGGGAGACGAAGGCGGTGGTCGCCAGGATGAACAGCAGCAGCACGCCCGCCTGGGCCACCCCCACGGTGAACGCGACCAGGACGACCACCGCGAGCGCGGCCACCGCCGCGATCATCGCCAACCGGTACCAGAACCGGCGGGTGGCGTCAGGAGTGACGTGATCGTCTCGAGCGGCGTCGAGGTCCGGATGGTCGCGCTTCAGGCCCTCTTCGATCTCGCGGAGACGATCACGTTCCTCCGGGCTGAGCGGCATGGGCTCCCTCCTCGACCCCGGCGTCGTGCCGGGCTCAGCTCGACATCCGCCGGTCGGCCCGGTCGGTATGCCGGGTGAGCAGCACACCGAGCGCGATCATGGCGACGGCGAGGATGAAGTGCAGCCAGTTGTCGGCGTTGTTGACCGGCACGAAGTTGGCCGGGCCGGCCTGATCGATGATCAAGCCGTAGAGCCAGAGCAGTCCGTAGATCACGCCGCCGCCGATGAGAAAGGTGCGAGCGGCGGGCACCGTGCGGGACATGACCAGGCCGGCTACGCCGAACAGAAGATGGACGATGTTGTGCAGCACCGACACCTGGAATACGCCGAACAGCATCGCCTGTGAGTGATGCCCGGCCGCCTGCATGGTGTCGTAGTTGGTGGTGACCCCGGGAATGAACCCGAGGATGCCCACGAGCAGGAAGACCGCTCCCACGGTCGCGGCGGCCACGCGCACGGGCGCACGGGTGGCGACCCGGGTCGTGGACTCGTAATGGCTGGTCATGATGGTTTCTCCTCTGCGGATGACCGACCAGCGGCCGATCAGGGGCGCAGTACCCGCGCCGGCCACGGGAAACACGTCATCGCAGGCCCGGAATCAGGGCCGTGCCCGTGCCGGGGTGCGCCCGGCGCCGGCCGCCCGGCCGTGTTTGCCCTGGTGAAGACCGGGTACACCAATCCGTCCTGTCATCGATCGTCAAGGACTCGCGATGCTTGACTTGGTCAACAATCCGCGGCTCGGGGCTGAGCGTGACACCGTCCCACGGCTGCGGGCCCTCGGTGTGCAAGGCAGCGGGCGATGCCGGCGGGTCATGGCCGCCGACGACATCGTCGTGATCCAGGCCGAGTATCCGGGCCACGGCCCGACCGACGCCTTCACCGGGTTCGAGATCATCAGGCTGGTCGACGGCGAGCCCGCCCAGCGCTGGCTGGCCATGCAGCCGGTGACCGGCTCCCCGGCGGTCACCGACGCCCCGGATCACGCCGAACATCCGGAGCGGACCGGGCTCAGCCGGCGGATCGTCGAGTCGTACACCGACGACGTGCTCATCGGCGGGAGCCTGCCGCACATCAGCCGGTACGTCGTCACCGACCTGGTGCAGCACACTCCGGCACTGGGCAGCGGCATCGCGCCGCTGTGCGCCGCCCTGGCCAACCGGCTCATGTGCTACCGCCGCCGCCTGCTGACGGTCGCCGACGGCGAGTTCGTCCTCACGGTGTGCACCGGTGGCGTCCACGACGAACCGGCGGTCTTCTACGACCTGTACCGGGTGGACCAGGCCATGATCATCGAGCACTGGTCGGTGACGACACCCGTGCCGGACAGCCTGCCGTGGTCGGCAGCGCAGGACCGGTGCCCAGCGACGTCCGTGTGAACGGCGACAGAGGAGGGCCCATGTCCAGCAAGCTTCGCGCCATACACGACGAGTACAGCGGCGACCGGCGGCGCCCGCTCAAGGGCTACCTGGCCCTGCTGGGCGCGTACGGCGCGGTGCTCACGGGCATGGCGGTGGCCGTCCGGGCCTCGGGCCGGCGGCTGCCGCGTCCCAGCGTCGGCGACGTCGCGCTGCTCGCGGTCGCCACGCACAAGGCGAGCAGGCTGCTCACGAAGGACGCCGTGACCAGCCCGCTGCGAGCGCCGTTCACCCGCTACGACAAGCCGGCCGGGGAAGGCGAAGTCTGCGAGCAGGTGCAGGAGGACGGCGGCCAGGTCCGCCACGCCGTGGGTGAGCTGGTCAGCTGCCCGTTCTGCGTGTCGGTGTGGACCGCGACCACGCTCACCACCGGGCTCGTGCTCGCGCCGGGCCTGACGCGGCTGGTGGCCACCGCCCTGTCGGCGGTGGCGGGTGCCGACTTCCTGCAGCTGGCGTACGGCATCGCCCGCCGCGCCGCCGAGGACGAACGACCCGCGGTGCCTCCGCAGGCCCCGACCTCGCCTGCGGTGCCTCAGGTGTACGACAGCGCGGGTCGTCATTGACCGCAGCCCCGGCGGCCGGAGCCGTATCCCGGCCGCCGGGACTGGACGGTTTCAGATCACCGCGGACCGACCAGGGTGGTCCGGCCCGCGTAGACGGCCCGCTCGCCGAGCTCCTCCTCGATGCGAAGGAGCTGGTTGTACTTGGCGGTGCGGTCGCTGCGCGACAGCGACCCGGTCTTGATCTGGCCGCAACCGGTGGCCACCGCCAGGTCGGCGATGGTGGTGTCCTCGGTCTCGCCGGAGCGGTGCGACATGACGGCGCTGTAGCCGGCCTGCCGCGCGGCCTGCACGGTGGCCAGCATCTCGGTCAGGGTGCCGACCTGGTTTACCTTCACCAGGATCGAGTTGGCGATGCCGCGGGTGATGCCGTCGCGCAGCAGGGCGACGTTGGTGCAGAAGACGTCGTCGCCGACGAGCTGGCAGCGGCCGCCGAGCCGGTCGGTCAGCGCCTTCCAGCCTGCGAAGTCGTCCTGGGCGGCTCCGTCCTCGATCGACACGATCGGGTACGCCTCGGCCAGCTCGACCAGGTGGTCGACGTGCTCGGCCACGGTGCGGACCCGCCCCTCGCCCCGGTAGTGGTAGGCGCCGTCGCGGTAGAACTCCGACGCGGCCGGGTCCAGCGCGATGGCGATGTCGACGCCCGGGGTGTATCCGCTGTCGGTGATCGCGTTGCTGATGAAATCGAGGGCTTCGCGCGCGGTGCGCAGGTGCGGGGCGAAACCGCCCTCGTCGCCGACGGCGGTGTGCTGGCCGGCGGCCTGCAGCGCGGCGCGCAGGGTGTGGAACACCTCCGAGCCCATCCGGACCGCGTCGGCGAAGGTCGTCGCACCCACCGGGGCGATCATGAACTCCTGGAAGTCGAGCGGGTTGTCGGCGTGCGCGCCGCCGTTGACGATGTTCATCAGCGGCAGCGGCAGGGTGACGGCGTCCGAGCCGCCGACGTGGCGGTACAGCGGCTGCCCGGCGGAAACGGCGGCGGCCTTCACGACCGCGAGCGAGACGCCGAGGGTCGCGTTGGCGCCCAGCCGGGACTTGTCCGGGGTCCCGTCCAGCTCGATCAGCACCCGGTCCACCCCGGCCTGGTCACGGCCGTCCAGGCCGGCCACCGCTTCGGCGATCTCACCGAGCACGGCGTGCACGGCGCGGCGTACGCCCTTGCCGTGGTAGCGCCCGGCGTCGCCGTCGCGCAGCTCGACGGCTTCGGCGGTGCCCGTCGAGGCCCCCGACGGCACGGCGGCCCGGCCCAGTGAGCCGTCGTCGAGCAGCACGTCGACCTCGACGGTCGGGTTGCCGCGGCTGTCCAGGATCTCCCGGGCGTGGACGGTGTCGATGGCGGTCATGTGGCTCCTCGGGTCGCGATGGTCGGCGAGCCAGCGCAGCACCTGCTCGGCGTGCAGGGCGGGCTCGGTCACCGGGTGGAACACGTGCTCGACGACGCCGTCGGTCACGATGAGCGTGAGCCGCTGGTAGTAGGTCACCGCGGCGGTCTGGAAGGTCGGCAGGCGCAGCGCGGTCGCCAGGCTCAGCCGGGGGTCGGCCAGCAGCGGGTACGGCAGCCGCAGCCGGTGGGCCAGCTCCCGCTGGTAGCCGGTGGACTGGGCGGACAGGCCGAAGACCTGGTCGCACCCGGCGGCCAGCAGCTCGCTGTGCAGGTCACGGAACCCGCAGGCCTCGACCGTGCAGCCTCGGGCGCCGGGGATGTCGTCCCAGCCGGCCGGCATCGCGTTACCGGGTTTGCTGGTCAGCGGGTACAGGAACAGCACCGTGCGGCTGCCCTCGAACGCCGCGGGTCCGACCGCGGTCCCGCTGGTCGCACGGAACGTCAGGGCCGGCATCAGCGCACCCACGAGGGCGGACGGATCGAATCCCGCCGGCCCGGCGATCCGGCCGGCCGTGCGGGGGACGGATGCTCCGGCAGCCGCGTCGACCAGCGACAGCAGGGCGTCCCGCTGGCCGGTCAGCCGCTCGATCCGCTGCTCCAGACCCGCGACCGCCAGCCGGTAGGTGCTCAATGCTGCCGGAGGGGCGTCCTCGCCGTCGCCGTCGAGCATGGCCTCGACGAACGGCCTGGTCTCCTCGACGCTGAACCCGAGCGCCGTCAGCGTCCGGATCTGCTCCACCAGCCGCACGGCCACCGGGTCGTACTCCCGGTAGCCGTTGCCCAGCCGCCGGGGGACCACCAGCCCCGCCGCCTCGTAATACCGCAGCGCCCGGACCGTGGTCCCGGTCCGGTGCGCCAGTTCACCCACTCGCACACGACGACCGTAAACCTGTACCTACGGGTACAGGTCAAGCGGACCTCGGCGACCGCGTAGCCCGCGGCGGTCGCCCGCAGCAGCTCTGGTTGTCGCCGTGCAGGTCGCCGTACCAGCGTGCATCGACCGGCATCCAGCGGCCCAGCCGCTCCCGCATGACCGCGGTCGTCGCCGGGATGCTGCGGACCGTCCGCCGCGTCGCGGACACCCGGCACGCGCACGCGGTGCAGAGCGGCCAGGAACGCCGCGAGCTGCGCACCGGTCCGGTCGACGTCCATGGTGCCGGCGACCGCGAACAGCGACACGCCGGCCGCTCGCCGGGTGACCAGCAGAACCGGATCGACGCCCGCCACGACGACCTGCGGCAGGCACGGCACCTGGCCGCTCAGCGCGACCAGGACCTCCATCTCGTACACCACCCGCCGCGCGGCCGGCTCGGACCAGGCGAACTTCACGACGTAGGCGTCGCCCAGCAGCGGTCGGGAACGCCGACGGTGAGGAAACGCCCGTCGGGCCCGGGGAAGTCGATCCGCTTCTCCAGGCCGAGTCCCTCGGTGTAGAACTTCAGCGCGCGGTCCTGGTCGGTGACGTAGATCGTCACGTACATGATGTTGGTCAGCATCCCGTTCTCGATTCGCTCGCAGGTGTGAAGACCGTTCGGATTCGGCCGTCGCACCAATGACGAGCGCCGACGGGAGAAGGTAACAGGACCGGTCCGCCGGGGCGGCCGCCCTGCTCGGCGGCGAGTTCGCGGACGAGATCGTGCTGTCCTCGGAAGTGGATCGCACGCCAGCCTGCCGTGCGTGCCGCCGCCACGTTCGCCGGGCTGTCGTCGATGAAGACGATGTCGTGTCCGGCCGCGCCCAGGCGGTCGGCGACCGCGGCGAAGGCCGCCGGGTCGGGCTTGCGGTGCCCGAGGCGGTGGCTGAACAGCACCCGGTCGAAACCGGCGAAGAGATCCGGATGGCGCCGCGTCAGCACCTCCTCCTCCAGCGGCCCGTTGTTGGTGAACACGGCGCACACCCGCCCGGTGCGATGCCGCTCGACGATCTCGACGACGGCCGGGTCCGGGGAGTACGCGCTGCACCAGGCGCTGTCGAGTTCGTCGTCGGTGCCACCGAAGCCCGCGGTCGCGCGAATGTGGACGCGGACCTGCTCGGCCGAGGCGTAGCGGCCCTGATCGCAGTCGGCGCTGAACCCCGACCCCCACAGCAGTGCGTCGACCCGCTCCGGCGGAAGCCCGCAGGCTCGGGCGAGCTGGCCGAGCCGATGGGCGTGATCGAAGCGGAACAGCACCCGGCCGAGGTCGACGACCAGGTGGCCGGCGCTCATCGGGCGGCCTCCGCGGCCACGGTGCGGATCTCGTCGAGCAGCACGCCCAGATCCTCGGCGGTGGTCGCCGGGTTCAGGAAGCAGGCGCGCAGCGCCTCCCCGCCGGCCAGGCGGGTGCCCGTCAGGAAGGCACGTCCGCGCTGCTGGACGGCCGCCGGGATGCCGCGGTTGAGCTCATCCAGCCCGGCTTCGCCGCCGTCCGGACGGCACCGGAAGGCGACGATCGACGTGGTGACCGGGGCGAGCAGCTCGAAGTCGTCCGCTGCCTCGATCATCCCGGCGAAGGTGCGGGCCAGCCGCACGGTGTGGTCGACGAGCGCGGCGATCCCGTCGCGGCCGAGATGCGACATGGTCGCCCAGACCCGCAGCGCCCGAAAGGGACGGGTCTGCTCGGGGCCGTACTCGGCGAACCAGCCGAAGTCTCCGGCACCGTCGTCACGCAGGTAGGCGGGGACGAGGCTGAACGCATCACGGGCCGTCGCCGGGTCGCGCAGCAGGACGCAGCCGCAGTCGACCGGCACGCCGAGCCACTTGTGCGGGTCCAGCGCCAGCGAGTCGGCCCGTCCCATGCCCGCGTACGCGTCTGCGGCGCCGTCGGCGAGGATGCCGAGCGCACCGTACGCGCCGTCGACGTGGAACCACAGGCCGTGCTCGGCGGCGACGTCGGCGATCTCGTCGAGCGGGTCGACGGCCCCGGTGCCGACGGTGCCCGCGCTCGCGGCCACGCAGAACGGGCGCAGTCCCGCCGCGACGTCACGGGCGAGCATCGCGCGCAGCGCGCCGACGTCCATGCGGAACCGGCCGTCGACCGGCACGGCACGCACCCAGCGGGCGCCCAGGCCGAGCAGCTCGGCGGCCTTGCGCAGGCAGCTGTGCCCCTCTTCGGACACGTACATCACCATCGGCGGGCGGCCGCAGAGGCCGTCCTGCCGCACGTCCCAGCCGTCGCGCCGGGCGGCGTGCTGGCGGGCCGCGGCCAAGCCGATGACGGTGGCCATGGACGCGCCGCTGGTCAGCAGTCCGGCGCCGGGGCCGTGCGGGAAGCCGATCAGCTCGGCCAGCCAGCGCACGACCGCGTGCTCCAGCAGCACCCCGGCGTGCTCGCCACCGGCGCAGCTCGGGTTCAGCGCGGCCGCCAGCGGCGCGACCAGCACCCCGGCCGGCGACGGCGGGGAGTTGACCCAGCCGAAGAAGCGGGGGTGGCCGTTGCCCATCGGGAACGGCAGCACCCGGGTGCGCACGTCGGCGAGCAGCTCGTCGAGCGTGCGGCCCGTCGCGGGTAGTTCCTGGCCGATCAGCCAGGCGCGGTCCCGGGCCGGCACCGGCGTCCACACGGGGTGCTTTCGGCTGCCCGCCAGGTGATCGGCGGTCAGTTCCGCCGCCGCGCGGGCGGCCTGCCGCAGCTCATCCACGGACGGCTCCCGTCCTCGCCTCGCGATGCGCCGACGTGGCCGCGCCGAGTTCCATGACCAGGTAGTACACGCAGTCCTCGGCTGCGTCGCTGGCGAAGCCGTGCCGGCAGTCGCCCGGGAAGTACGCCGAGTCGCCCGCGTCCAGCCGGTGCACGGCTCCGTCGATGGTCAGCCGCAGCCGACCGGACTCGACGGCCACGTACTCGCGCGAGCCCGACGCATGCGGCGAGAACTCGCCCGCGTCGACGCCGGGTCCCAGGGTCGTGCGCATGAACTCGAACTCCACGCCCGGCAGCACGGGGGACAGGATCCGGCGTTCCCATCCCGACGGGTCGCGGACCACGCGCTGTCGCGCCTTGGGCAGCACCGTCACCGCGTCACGGTCGGGCTCGTCCAGCAGGCGGGCTATCGACGTGCCCAGCGCCGTCGCCAGCCGGTCCAGCACCAGCACGGTCGGCGTCTTGGCGCCCCGCTCGACGTCGGACACCATGCTCCTGCTGACCCCGCTCAGCTCCGCCAGCCGTTCCAGCGCCAGGCCGCGGGCCAGCCGCTGGGCGCGCAGCCGGGAACCCAGCGCCGCCATCGACAGCCCTCCGGACAGCACGCCATCGCCATCAACCACGCGTCCACTATAGAGGACGTACAGACGTTATAGCGGAAGCTGCTGCGCCGACCTTGTGCCGCGCGGCGACCTGCCGCCGACCCGATGATCCGTGACCACCCGAGGTGTAGATCGGTCGATCACCGCGGCGGCGTGGTGGCCCAGTGCGTCCACATGCGCACGAAGAGCCGGTAGGAGGCGTCGGTCGCGGCGGGGTCCGCTCCGGCGAGCAACTCCAGCAGCAGGCCGCGGCTGGTCGCGATGCCGAGCAGGAGCGCGTCGCGGTCCAGGGGCAGGCCGAGGCGCCGCACGGTCGCCTCGGCCTGTTCGAGCCACGGCCGGGTGAGACCGTCCAGGAAGGACTGCGTGCCCGGCGCGCCGTGCACGGCCGCGCCGGCGACCTCGTAGAACAGGCGCACGAACGGGCGCAGGCGCGGGTCGCTGACCTGATGCCACAGCGCGAGCATCAGCTCACCCGCCGCCTCGGGTCCGCGGGCTCGCCCGCCGGTCGCGGCGAGCTGGTCGGCTAGCTGGGCCAGCAGGTCACGCTGCTGCTGTTCGATCAGGGCGACGATCGCCGCGAGCATGCCCTCACGGGAGCCGAAGTGGTAGATGAGCATGCGGTGGCTGGTGCCGACCCCGGTGGCGATCTCGCGCAGGCTCTTACCGGTGATCCCTTCGGCCGCGGCGTAGGCGACCACGCGGTGCAGCATCTGCCGGCGGCTCTCGTTCCCTGACATGTACCAGATGGTACATTCATTGCATGAGATGGGAGAACACGATCGTCATCGACGCGCCGGTCGACGTGGTCTGGGCGCTGACCCTCGACGTCGAGCGCTGGCCCGAGACCACACCGACCATGACGCGGGTGACCAGGCTCGACGACGGCCCGCTGCGCGTCGGCAGCCGCGCCCGGATCAAACAGCCGATGCAGGCCGAGGCCGTCTGGACCGTCACCCGGCTGCTCGACGGACGGGAGTTCGCCTGGCAGACCACCCTGATGGGCCTGACCATGACCGGCTCGCACGTGCTCGCGGCGGCCGGCGACGGGTGCCGTAACACGCTGGCGATCGAGGTGACAGGCCGGGGCGCCGGTCTCTTCTGGATGCTGTTCGGCGGCCTGCTGCGCCGCGCGATCACCACCGAGAACCTGGGCTTCCGGGCCGCGGCCGAGCGGGCCCGCGAGCAGGTCGATCCGTCGACTGCCTAGGGGCGCGCAGGGTTGAACGGCCGAGCCGGCCGTCGCACCGCGCCGGTAGCCTCCCCGCGTGGACGAGGAGTGGAGCGTCAGCGAGGCCGGCCGCGGCGGGTACATGTCACACGTGGTGGTGTTCGACGAATGCGTCGCCACGGACCGCGCGGACCTGGTGGCCGACGCGGTCGAGTTCCTCGCGGCGCTGCCCGGCGTCACCGCGGTCGACCACGTCGAACGGGAGGTCATCGAGTTCGACGCCCGCGGCGTGCCGACCTCGCGGCTGTCCGGGGCGCTGCGACGCTGGTGGGACGCCGCCGCGGCGGAGCAGCGTCCGTGGATGGCCGCGACCGACCGGGCGGCCCGGACGGTGCACGACCTCGTCGCCGCGTACGGCTACCAGCGGCACGGTCTGCGGCTGACCCGGGCACTGGACGGCGAGCTCACCCATGTCGTCAGCGTGGAGCATCACTTCGGCCGCAGCCCCGACGACCACGCGCTCGCGCTCACCGCCGACGTGGTGCTGTGCCTGCCGGAGCCCCAGCGCTTCACCGTCGTGTCCTACACCGGCGCCCTCGACGACGAGGCCGCACTGGCCGGCGCCGTCACCGGTCGGGTCATCCCGGCCCTGGACGCCGTGCCCACCGTGGCCGCGATGCTGGACCGCTGGCAGGTCAAGCGCTCGATCGAAGAGAGCGGCCGCCGGCCCTACTGGATCACCGAGGGGCGGCTGCACGCCCGGGTGCTGGTCTCCCGCGGCCGGCTCGACGAGGCGAGGCAGCTGTACCAGGAGGACTTCGAACGCAGCCAGCCGATGCAGCGGCCGCACCTGCTGGCGCTCGTCGAACGGCTCGGCGTCGCGCCGCTGACCACGGCGAGCAGCCCGCACCTGACGGTCGCCGAGGAGGCGACGCTGGCCGCATGGCAGGCGCACACGCCCGCGGCGGTCGGCCTGCTGCGCCAGGTGACCGGCGCTCGCCTCGACGGATCCCGGCGGTCGCTCGACGAGCTCGCGACGTGGCTGAGCCGGCCGCCGGACCGTCTGCAGGCGACGTTCGCCGGCATCGCGCCGGTGCTGCCCGCCCCCTTCTACGGGTTTCGGACCTGGGACGACATCCGCTCCGGCAGGGTGGCGTTCGAGCCGTGGCGGCGGGTGACCGCCGAGCTGGTCACGGCGTACCTCGGCCAGGTCGTGATCCGGCGGGCGCACGGCACGGCGTGGGGTATCGCCGGGGACGGGGAGCTGGCGATGGTCCGCCGCGGCGGCACGGGCGTCCTGTCGCGCGTGTTCGCGCTCGCCGACCAGGCGATCGGCGCGCCGGGCGACCGGTTCGACCCGCGCCGGTTGGGCGGGCTGGCCGACGACATGGTCCGGTGGGTGGACGACGGACGGTATCCGCCGTGGGTCGTCCGGCTCGGCATGCCGGGCCCCTAGGAACCCGGCGACGCACGCTGCGCGCGATCCGGCCGTTGTGCGGCTGTGGCCGCTGACCGGCCGGAGTGAGCAACCACGCTTCGCCGTGGGTGTCTTCCGGCGGCTGCCCCCTTCGCCGGTAGGTTCCTTCCGTGATCACGGTGGAGATCTGCGTGAGTGACGTGCCGACCGCGCTGGTGGCGGAGGCGGCCGGCGCCGACCGGCTGGAGCTCTGTGCCGATCTCGGCCAGGGCGGCACCACACCCAGCCTGGGCGCCGTCGAGGTCGCCCTCCGCAGGCTGAGCAGCGCGGGAGTACGCGTCATGATCCGGCCCCGCGGCGGAGACTTCCGGGTGAGCGAAGTCGAGGAGCAGGTCATGCTGGCCGACATCGCCGCGCTGCGTGCCCTGCCCAACCCGCAGGGTCTGCCACTCGGCGTAGTCGTCGGGGCCGTGACCGACGACGGGCGTCTCGACCTGGCCGTGCTGGGACGTCTGGTCGAGGCGGCCGGGCCGCTGCCGGTGACCGTGCACAAAGCCTTCGACGAGGTGCACGACCAGATCAGGGCGCTTGAGGAGATCATCGATATCGGCGCCGACGCGGTCCTCACCTCCGGCGCGGCCCCCACCGCGCTCGACGGCGCCGCCCGCATCGCCGAGCTCCGCCGGCGGGCCGGCGACCGGCTGCGCGTCATCGCCGCGGGCGGCATCCGATCGCACAACGTACTGCCGGTGCTCGCCGCGACCGGGGCCCGGGAGGTGCACCTGCGCGCACCGAAGCACAGCCACGGCCGCGAGGCCACCGACGCCGACGAGGTGCGCCGCGTCGTGGACGCCGCCCGCCAGGGCTCATCTCGTACACGATGACGACGTGGCGGACCCTCCCGGTCAGCGCACCGGCGACGGCGCCCGCACGTCACGGACCATCCGGATCTCCCGCACACCGTCCTCGACCTGGGCCGTGCCGTCGGCGACGAAGCCGTGCTTGCGGTAGAACGCCTGCGCGCGAGGGTTCGGATCGGCGACCCACAGCGCCGCCGACTCCCCGGGGTCGATGACGGCCTGCAACAACGCCGGCCCGGCACCCGTGCCGTGCTCGGCTGCAGCCACGTAGAGCACATACAGCTGTCTCGCCCACGCCGCCGCAGCATCCAGCGGCGGACCCGACATCGCGAGCCCGATCAACTTGTCGTCCCGCTCGGCCACGGCCGCCCGGTTCGCGCGATACCGTTCGTCGGTCAACGCGGCGGTCCAGAACCGCTCCCGCGCAGCCGGGAAGCTCGGATCATCCAGCACGGCATCCGGCATGAGACCCCGATACGTCTCCTGCCAGCCTCGGACATGCACACGCGCCATCTGCGCGACATCCTCGACTCGCGCCGGGCGAACTGTCAGCGATGATCCCATCGGCGCATCGTAGGCCGACCCCGGGTGCACGCCACCCAATTTGTGGGCACCCGGCCGGTCTACCCGGGTGGCATGTCAGCTGACACAGCGAACGTTCTCGGTCACGGCACAGCCCTTTACTCGGCTGTGACAGCGACGTTCGTCAAGACGAACGGCCGACCGTCCACACGCGACGGCTCGCGGCAGCCTCTCGCAGTCGCGCAGGGCCGACGGTCGTCTCCGGCCTGTCGGCTGCCGTGAGAACGCGGGTGTTGATCGCTGTTGTGCGGGTAGCTGTCCACTTTTAGAGTGGTTGAAGCTCACGGGGAGGGTCGAGTCGCGCTCCGTGACGCTCGGCGGCAAGGTGCCTGACCTTGTGCCACATGGCCGCGGCACGAGGAACTGGTCTTTCGCCGGCAAGCACACCAAGCTGACCCGCGCCCGGCGAGGGTTCGCGAGCAACACGGACCGTGCGGCTGCACGGTGATTGGGGAGGCGTGGATGCCAGATCTGTCGAGCATCGTCGGTGACCTGGACCGGCTGATGGAAAGCGTGCAGCGTGAGGCCGAACAGGCCCGTGACCGGCAACGTGATCCGCAGCTGGAGGCCGCCGGATCGGCATTGGATGGTCAGGTGACGGTCAAGCTGTCGCCCGACGGGCGGGTCAACGAGCTGGTCCTCGCTGACGAGGTGATGAAACTCCCGGCCCGGGAGCTGGCGCGGGAGATCACGTCCGCGCTCAACCAGGCATGGGCGGCGGCCAAGTCGGCCGATCCCGCCGCCGCGGCGGCAGCCGTGGTGGACCCGGCGGCGCTGGCGGAGCGGATGAACAAGCTCCGCCAGGAGAGCCTGGACAACATGTCACGTATCACCGAGTCGCTGACCGACGTGATGCGGAAGATCGACCGGAGGCTCGACTCGTGACAGATGTCGAGGTGACCACGGAAAGCCTGCGTCGTGCCGCCCGCGAGTTGACCGGCATGGCCGAGAGCACCGACGCCACGCTGCAGAGCTTTCACCGCCAGATCGAGGCGCTGGGAATGCCGTGGGGCGACGACGAGCTCGGCATGGCCATCGGCGTCGTCTACCAGGGCGCGCTGGCGATGGTGATGAACTGCTTTGTGTCTAATCTGGACACGGTGGACGGCTATTCGGAGCGGCTGGACGTCGCCGCGCAGAACTACGACACGACGGACCTGGAGGCCGCTGCCCGCCTGGACGGCCTGGCCGGCCGCGCACCGAACGTCGCGATCTAGGAGAGCACTGATGGGAATGCAACTGCCCGGCGAGGTCCGGGAGATCCTGTCGATCATCGGGTTCAACTGGCCCGCCGCCGATGAGACCAAACTGCTGGAGCTGGGCCAGTTGTGGACGAACCTGTCCGGGCTCATCGATGCGCACGTGGACGACGCGGAGCGCGCCGCGGCAGCGGTGTGGAACACCAACACGGCACCGATGGTGGAGGCGTTCCAGGCCAAGTGGGCCGGAGAGGCCGGCCCGGCGAACCGGATCACTCAGGGGGCCACCGGGGCCGACATCGTCGGCGCCGGGGTCATGGTGTGTGCGGGCATCGTGCTCGCCTTGAAGATCAACGTGATCGTGCAGGCGACCATCACCCTGATCTCGATCGCCTCCGCGGTCGCGGCGGCGTTCGTCACCTTCGGCGCGTCGGCGGCGGTGGTGCCGCTGCTCCGGGAGGCCTGCAAGCGCCTGCTGGACTACCTGCTGGGCGAGGCCGTGGGCAAGGTGATCGGTGGCTAGCAGGCGCGGTGTCGGCAAGGTGGCCGGTGCCGCGGCCGAAGGCGTGATGAAGCCCCTGCGGAAGATCGTCAAGCAGGGTGAAGAACTCGCCGATGTGGCCAAGAAGGTCGACTCCAAGGGCAATCCGCTCCCGCCCGGGGTCAAGCGGCTGCCCAGTGGGCGGCGTCCCGCGAACTCCCGCTACGCCGGGCAGCAGTATCCCATGGACAAGCTGCCGGCCAAGCTCCAGACGAAGTATCCCGACGGGGTCAGGTTCAGCGACGACGGGTTTCCCGACTTCGGTCCATACGCTCAGAAGACGGTCAAATTCGACCCACCCGGGTTCGCCGGCAACCACGGCTCTGATATGACTGAGGCCAGTCGCAAGGCGGGCATCCCGGAAGCGCCCGACGGGTACACGTGGCACCACCACCAGGACGGTCACACGATGCAGCTGGTCCCGACCGACCTGCACGATGCCGTCCGGCACGCCGGTGGTGTGGCAATCAAGAAAGGCAGCTAGAGACCATGGCCGTGACGTACAAGCGGGAAGCCCCGCCCGCGCCGGAATCCGACGTGGCACGCCTCGAACACCGCATCAGGCGTTCGCTCCCGGCCGACTACCGGGCATACCTGCTCAATCAGGACGGCGGTCGGCCGATCACCAACGACAAGGCCGTCAAGGAGATCTTCGGCATCCGCGAGGACGCCCCCGACTGGGCGAACATGTGGGACAAGCTCGACATCTTCCACGGCCGCTATCCCGCGTGGCTGCTGCCGGTGGCCCAGGACGAGTACGGCAACCTGTTCGCGCTCTCGCTGCGTGAGCAGGATTTCGGCTCGGTGTGGTTCTGGGACCACGAGGAGGAGGCCGACGAGGGCGAGCCCCCGTCGGAGGACAACATCGAGAAGTGGGCGGACAGCTGGACGGAGTTCCTGGCCAGTCTGCAGCCCGCGGGTTGAGCCGGCGCTGACGCCTTCGGGCAGCGCAGCCGTGCCGGTGGCCGCGAGGGTATCCGCGTGGCCACCGGCCCGACACCGGCCGGGCTGGCAAGCATCGAGGTTTGCCAGGGCAGGCATCGCGCGCGGCCGACGCGGCAGGACGCCCAGCGGTGTGGCCGCTTTACGCCCGCCGGTGCCGCAGCCTCGGTCGGCGCACTAACCGAGCAGCGCCAGGTCGTCGTCGGTGAGCGCGAGATCGGCTGCGGCGATGTTCTCCTCGAGGTGGGCCGGCGATCCGGTGCCCGGAATGAGCAGGATGTTGGGCGACCGGGCCAGCAGCCAGGCCAGCGCGACCTGCGCGACGGAGGCGCCGCGCCGGGCGGCGACGGTGGCCAGGTGCTCGGCCGTCAGCGGCTGGAACCCGCCGACCGGGAAGAACGGCACGTATGCCACCCCGGCTGCCGCGCAGGCGTCCACGAGTGGATCGTCGTCCCGGTTGGTGATGTTGTACTGGTTCTGCACGCACGCGATCGGGGCGATCGTCCGGGCCAGCTCGAACTCGGCGAGGCTGACGTTGGAGACGCCGATGTGGCGGATGAGCCCCTCGTCGCGCAGTGCCATCAGCACCCGCAGCGGCTCGTCGAGCGCCGCGTCGTGGCCGCGGTCGCCCAGGCGCAGGTTCACCACGTCCAGCCGGTCGACGCCGAGCGTACGCAGGTTCGCCTCGACGCCGCGCCGCAGACCGTCCGGGGTCAGCCCGGTCTGCTCCGACGACGGCAGGGTGATGTCCGGCCCCTCGACCAGTGCACCCACCTTGGTCACGAGGACGAGATCGGCGGGGTACGGGTACAGCGCGGTCTTGATCAGTTCGTTGGCGGCCACGCCGTCGCGGGCGTAGTAGTTCGACGTGTCGATGTGGTTGACGCCGAGCTCGACCGCCCGCCGCAGGATCGCCAGCGCCGTCTCCCGGTCCGGGCGTTCGCCACGCGGCCACCCGGTCAGTTTCATCGCGCCGTAACCGACGCGGGCGACGTCGAGATCGCCGCCCAGTCTCCAGCTGTCTTTCGTCACGATCTTGATCCTAGGCGCTCCGTCCGCCGTCGCGCGGCAGCGACCGTGTCGCGGAGCGTGTGCTCAGCCGTGGGCCGGCCCGCAATGCCGGTCTCGGCGCGAGCCGCCGCCCGATCGGCGCGGACCCCACCAGGAAGGAGCGCGGCCGGTGCGCTGTTCGGCGAATACCGCGCACGTTGGATACGGTGCGATGATGGCGAGCGGTCCGTTCATCGTCGGCAGATGGGTGCAGTTGCGGGTATGGGAGTGATGACGGTGTCCACCGTCGAGATGGCTGACCGCCTCGTGGTCCGGGTGAGCGGCGAGTGCGACATGAGCTCCAGCGGCGAGCTGGCCGCGGCGCTGACGGCCGCGTTGGAGTCGTCGCCGCGGACCGAGGTGGACCTCGGCGCGGTGGGCTTCCTGGATTCGAGCGGCATTCATGTCCTGGTCACGGCCTACCGCGACGCCCAGTCGCGAGGCGCGGTCGTGTACGTGACGCATGCTGCCGGAATGGTGGCGACGGTGCTGGAGATGACCGGGGTCGGCACGCTCCTGGCGTCACCGTCGCAGGCTGAGCGGTAGTCAGTGAGGGATCGAACCGACGGTGCGCCCGCCCGGATCATGGACGAGGTGACGTTCGACGCTGCCGGTGACCTCGCCCGGGTGCGGGCGTTCGTGAGGGCCTGGGCGGTCGAGGCCGGGCTGGTGCCGGCGCGGGCGGATCTGCTGATGCTGGCGGTCAGTGAGCTGATGTCCAACACGCTCGAGCACACCGGTGGCGGAGGCGTGGTGCGGCTGTGGGCCGAGGGCGGTTCGCTGGTGTGCGAGGTGGCGGATGCGCGGCCGGCCGGGTCGCGGCGGGCCGGGGCGGCGCTGATGCCGGCCGCGGACGCGCCGCGGGGACGTGGTCTGGCGATCGTCGAGCAGGTGTGCGACGAGGTTTCCCTGAAAGGCGACGGCTCAGCGGTCCAGCTGCGCATGAACTGCTGATCCCGTACCGCGACAACGCCGGTACACCCGGCAGGAGAGCATCGCGCGGTCAGTCTCCGAGCAGCTGCCGCGCCCAGACGACGAACGTGGAATCGGGTTGATACGCGCAGATGTCGTCGATCTCGTGCCGTGCTTGCTCGATCCGTCCCGCGTCGAGATACAGGATCGCGCGCATCGCCACGTCCGGGCAGAACCCGGGTAGCTCCTGCTCCGTCTCCAGGCGGTGCAGGAACTCGCTTCGGTCGAGCAGCGGCAGGTAGCGGCGTACGAGCTCGCGGGTCGCCGCCGCCGCGCTCTGCCCCGACTCCCGTGCGTCATCGGCCCGCACGATCCAGGCGTCGTCGCCGCTGCGGGGGCTGCGGACCCGACTCGAGACCGTACCCTCGTTGCACCGCGGATCCCGCAACTTCGACGGGTCGGCCGTCTCCCTCATCCAGCGCATCCAGGGCAGCGGAGCGAGGGCGACGTTGATGTAGAACACCGCCTCGGTGCCGGTGGATCCCGAGGACCGCTGCACGCCTACCACCAGCACGTCGCCGTTGTCCGCTCGCCGCCGGAAGGTTCGGCCGGCCCGTGTGAAGCCCTCCTCGGCCAGCACCGGGGCAAGAAAGTCGGTCACGATGCCGTCGATGAGGCTTTTCGTACGCGCCACCTCGAGTCCTTTCACGGCGAAGATCGCGTACGGAACCGTACCCCGCGCAGTGGGAAGACATCCGGAAGGCTCCGCCGAGTAACAACCCTCACTGGCGTAGCTCACGTCGCCTGCTCCGCTCCGCGACCGACGTGAGCTGGGCACTAACGATCTTGTGCGCAATAGCTGACGGTGGCGGTTGCTGGTCCGATCGCAGATCCTTTTTGGATGCCGCGTCGATGGGCTCGTCGTGTCTTCA
>NZ_JBFAOU010000166.1:0-18309 GCF_040675365.1 Catellatospora sp. NPDC049609
CGCCGTCGCCGCCCTGGTCTCCGACCGCACCATCACCTGGTGAAACGCCCCGGAGCGGCCCATCACGCGACCTCAACTATTGCGCACAAGATCGTAAGGCCATGACGGGAGAACCTTCGCGTCTCGCGCAGGTGACCCAGGCGCTGCTGCAGACCGGGTTGTTCGTGTCCGATGAAATGGGCGACGTCGCGTTCGCCCATTTGGCGTTCGCCGAGTTCGTCGCCGCTAGACAACGTGCGCGCCGATTGAGCGAATCGGGCGGCAGCATCGAGTCGACCCTGGCCGACCTCCAGGACCGGCAGCACGCGAACCTGGCCGCGTACACGCTCGTGCTCTATCTGCGTCTGCACCCAGACCGCTTGCCGCGGGTGATTCGGAACCTGCTGGAACTCCCCACCGTTGTCGATCTGACCCGAGGAGGCAAAGCCGAGAAGCGTTTGGCCCGGACGAACGGGTTGCTGGCGGCGGCGCGGGTGATCCTGACAGGTGCCCGCACCGATCCGGCGGTCGAGTCGATCGTCATCAACCGGTTGGTCACCGCACACGTCGAGGAGTTTCATACCGGTGACTCCAGTCCATACGATGACATCATCGCCCAGTTCGGCGCGCATCCGACGTTGGCTGCCCGGCTCGGCGAAATCGCGGCAAGCCCGTATCCGCCAATGCGTGCCCGGTGCGACGCCGCTGTGCAGATCGCCGAAGCCGGCGGCCGCGACACCGCGCTCGACCTGTTGCGCAACATGGCCAGAACCGCGACCGATCCGGAGGACATCGCCGAGGTCGCGTACGGCCTGCAACGATGCGGCGGTGCGCGCGGGCTGGCCGTGGACATCCTCGAAGCCGCCGTCGCGTCCTTGACCGATAGCCAGACCTCGACGATGACGAGCTTGGCCTGGCAGTTGTGGAATCTCGGGGAGGATGAGGCCGCCACACGGCTGGCATGGCGGATCATGCGGCATCCGGAGCCCAACCTGTTCGGGCCACTCGCTAATGCCACGAAGATCATTCTCGGTACGTTGGGCAACGCTGCCGCGCCGCGCGTCGTCGAAGCCGTTCGCAAGCACGCGGCCGATACGTTCAACGTGGCAATGGTCGCCGAGACTCTGCTGGAGGCGGGAGCGAAGGCGGAAGCTATCGAACTAGCGCGCGACGCCGTAGGGGAGAAGGTGAACCTCGACGGAGACACCATGCGATCGGCGATCAGGACCTGGTTGTCAGCAGCCGGGCCGCAGGCGGCCGAGGAGGTCGTCGCAATGGCGCTGGCTAGGCCGGAAGTATCCCGCTGGGCGTACCTGGCCGAGGCAGCGCTCCAGTTGTCCTGGGCTGGCGCCAACGCTGCTGCGGCGATAGCGGCTAAGCATGTACTGGGGTCGGCTGCAGCGTCACCAGATGAAAAGATGTCCGCGGCACTGGCCTGGGCGTCGGCCGCGACCACCGACGACGTCGGGGCACTTGCTGAATTATTGATCACGAGTGTACGCAGTCCGAACGCGGTCCTGCTCGCCAGCGAGCGCATTTCCGTAGCGCTTCCTGAGCCGTTGCTGAACCTGCTCCAGTGCTTCGTCGTCGATCCAGCTTGCTCCGAAGAACACTCGCGCCGGGCCGCGCGTCTCTTGGTCGTCGCCGGTGAGCCGCATGCACAGGCAGCCGCTGATGGCTATGTCCGCCGTCCTCGCACCACGGCGGCAGATCTGGCTCGCCTCGCTGCATCTTTACCTCCAGAGACCGACCGCCATCTGAGGTGGCAGCTGGTCTGCCCCGTACTTTCAGATCCGCTGGCCACACGCAAGACGAGGCGTGACGCATGCGCTATCGCCTACCGCGCGGTCGGCTCCCGACAGGTCTACTCGGCCGTACAGGGGTCCCGCTGGCTCACCCCCGAAGACGCATTCGACTGCGCCGACTTTTTTCTGTCCGTTCAGGAACCGGACCTTGCTGAAAGCTTCCTACTCGACGTCCTGCTCGACGCCTCTGCGGACTTGGAACTGAGACTGCGAGCCATGCTTCTTGTCCCACCGGCACGCCGGTCCTGGTTGGCTCGGGAAACGAGCCGAGCCGCGGAACGGATTACCGACCAAGCCGAAGCGCTACGGCTGCGGCAGATCACCGGCTGGTTGAGTGCGTGACCGGCGAGCATACGCAGCGGTCGTGCGCGACTGTTGCCTGACAAATGTTGGAGCCGACAAGGCGGCTGCCTCGCTGGCTTCTCAATAGAAGCTTCGAAGGTGAGGAGCTGTCGCATTGTCCGCGTCGAGACCCTACTCCGTCGATAGACATAGTTGAGGCGGTCTCAATCGTCGACAGCTGCATGTCTGCACAGCAAGAGCGCCTTTGGTGCAAGGCCTGGACGCCGGTCGGCGGAATTGGTGCGAGGAGTTCTTGGCATGGCTGCGCAGGCCGCAGCCCCGCGGCCGACGCCGAAGGGCTGCGGCCCTACGTCAGCAGAGCCCGTCGCAGCCGCCCGCGGGCAGGGGACCGGCGTGCTGCGGGCTGGGCAGGTCGGGTCGGCCCTCCGGCTGTGCTGTGGTGACCCGCTTGGGCTCGGTCAGCATGAACAGTTCGCCGACGGTGCCGTCGACCAGCATGATGGTGGTCGGATTACGCGGATCCTCGGGCTGCTCCTCCATGCCGGGCGCGTTCCACCCCGGGACGACGTTGATCGCCGCGCCCCGCAGCCGCAGCGCGCCGTCGACCATCTCCTGCGTCACCATCGCGTGGTAGGCCTGCTCCGGGTCCATGTACTGGGTCTTGCTGGTGCACTGCGTCCCGCTGGCGTCGCAGACCGTGGTGGTCGTGGTCGTGGAGTGCCGGGACTTGTCGCCTGAGGTGTACTCCGTCGTCTCGGTCGTCTTGGTGCCGAGCAGGTTGCCGTCGTCGTCACGCACATACTCCGTGGTGACCGTGTACGTCGTCTCCGACCCGTCCGCTTCCTTGACGTACTCCATACTTGTCGACAGGACCAGGTTGTCCGAACTGTCGAGGACCTTCACATCCTGGAACACCACCTCGGTGGTGCCCTCCTTGACGCTGTAACCATGCTTGACGGTGGTGCCCACCTTGTCACCGCTCTTGTCGGTGATCTCGATACTGACGCCGTCCTTGATCGGGGTGACGGTCTCCTTGGAGCCGTCGGCGTAGATCCGTACGGTGTCGCCCCGCCAGTTCTTGTCGGTGTCGACGACCCCACCGCCGAACACGTGCTTCGTGGGGTCCTTCGCGCCGCCGCTGATCAGGCCGACCTCGATGCCGCTGACCCGCACACCCGCAGGGGTGTCGGCCGACCCGAGTCCTTCGAGTCCGAGCGCGAACCCGCTGTGTTCGGGTGAGATGCCGAATTTGCTGAGCTGATCGCCGGAGATGCCCAGCCGGGTGAGCGCGTCGGCACGCTTGTGGACCGGGAATGCCCCGAGCAGGTCCACGCCCAGCTCCTCGCGCGCCTTCATGATCTCGGCAGGGAACACCACCAGCGAGGCGAGGCCGTACTCGAACGACGGCAGCTCGCGGGCGGTGAGCAGCTCGGCGATCAGCTTCAAGCCGGGGCGGCTGGCCGGATCGTGGGGATCGGTGCCGGCCCGCAGTTCGTCGGCGTCGCAGACCCCGTCGTGGTCGGAGTCGACCACCGACCAGACGACGTAGCAAGCGGAAGCGTCGCACAGCCGCAGCGTGCTGTACTTCTGCGACTGCTCTTCGACCGCGCGCGCCGGGGCGGCCACGCCGGCGGTCAGGGCGACGAACACGACCGCCGCCGTACACGCTCTGAACAGTTTCTGCATCATGCGCGAACGATCGCACTCGCTTCGCACGCCGGCCGCTCACTGTCCGCAAGACGCCAGCAGCGCATCGCCGGACCGGTGCGAAGCCGCGTCGAAGGCACCCGACGGGCCTGGCACGCCGGGGCGGCCGCCTGGTTCGGATCGTCAACTGCGCCGTGCCTTCGCCGATCCTCTGCGCCGGCCGGCACGGCGGGATCGGCGCGGCATTCGCGCTCCAGACCAGGTCTGCGCGATGTCATTGGGTCGGTCTTCTGGCGTACGGGTCGGTGATCTCACGCAGCCGGGTCAGCGCGTCGCGGAGATCAGCCATGCGCCGCTGACCCAGGTGCGCGGTCCACTCCGCCTCGATCTCCACCACGACGGCCGCTGCGATCGGCATCGCCTGGCGTCCCCGCTCGGCTATGCGCACCAAGCGGGCGCGGGCGTCGGTGGGATCCGGCACCCGCTCCACATAGCCGGCGCGCTCCAGCTGGTCGACGAGGAATCCGGCGGTCTGCTTGGTCACCTGGGCCTGCTCGGCGAGGTCGCCCAGGCGTGTGCCGTCCGGGCCGATGCGCTGGAAGACCCGCGCCTGCGCCGGGGTGATGTCGAAGCCCGCATCGACGACCGCGTCGAGCACCCGCTTCTCCATCGCCCGGTACGCGATGAACAGCAGCAGCCCGACGTTCGGCTCCTCCGGCATGACGCGACCCCTTGACATGTTGTCAGATTCTTTGACTAAATTTAGTCAGAGAATCGTACCAGTCAAGGATGGGCGATGGATCGGGACGAGAGCTGGCGGGTCATCGCCGGGCAGCGGCGCGAGTTGGCCGACCTGCTGGCCGGGCTGTCCGACGCCGAGTGGGAGACACCGTCGCTGTGCGCCGGATGGCGGGTGCGTGACGTCGCCGCTCACGTGGCACTCGCGCCACAGCCGCCGAGCCTTCGGGCGATGACCGCCGATGCGGTGCGCGCAGGGGGCCGGTTCCACCGTCTCAACCATGACGTCGCGGTCCGGCACGCCCAGCGCCCCGTCGCCGACCTCGTCGACGAACTGCGCCGTCACGCCGACTCCCGCCGGTTGCCGATCGTCACCAACTACCGCAACATCCTCTTCGATGTCATGGTGCATGCGCAGGACATCGCGCTGCCGCTGGGCCGCACACTGGCCATGCCGCCGGCGGCGGCTGCCGCGGCGGCCACCCGGGTGTGGACCATGGGCTGGCCCTTCTGGGCCAGGCGGCGGCTGCGCGCCGTGCGGCTGACGGCCACCGACGTGGACTGGTCGGTCGGTGCCGGCCCCGAGGTGACCGGTCCGATCGACGCCCTGCTCCTGCTGCTGACCGGGCGGACCGCTGCGCTGTCCGGGCTCACCGGCCCGGGCCTCGCCCACGTGGCATGACGGACGAGTGCGCGGTCCACCAACCGCCCGTTGACGACCTGGCGGTGATCGCGCCACCTGCCGTTACGCCCGTCCGAGCGCGGCGGCAATGGCTCGATCACCGCCCCACCCTTGGTGGTGGGCTCACCACGTCCGACCACGCAGACACTGAGCCCTCCATGATCGACAGGACGGGCGCTGGGCCTGTCCTTTCGATCATGTGAGCCAGGCCGGTTCACCGCCGCCGGCAAAGGTGACGGCATCGGAACGTATCCCCTGATCCGCCCGAGTTGCCTAGGCGGACTCGAGGACGAAGTAGAGGAAACACATGAAGCGCCCCGAGCCCCTGTCGGGTGGAAGCAGCTCCGCGGGAGTGTCCGGAGAAGGGGGCGGCTCGCTGATCGTCACGATGCGGAACCCGGCAGCGGCGAAAGCATCTGACATGGCATGCAGTGGCCGGTGCCACATGGTCAGCCACACGGTCTGGCCGTCCAGGACGTAGTCCTCGGTGTACTTCGTGACCGCGAAGTAGTCGGCCTCGGGATACGTGATCGCGTAACCGGCCGGGTGCATGGTGGAGAGGATCAGGCGACCGCCTGGCTTCAGCACGCGACGCAGCTCGGCGAGGGGGCCGGACCAGTCCTCCAGGTAGTGCAGGACCAGGGACGAGACGACGACGTCGAACGCGGCGTCGGCGAACTGCAGCGGCTCGCTCAGGTCCGCCACGTGCAGGTCGGCGTCCTCGCCCAGCCGCCGGCGGGCCAGGTCGACCATGGCCGCGCTCCTGTCGAGCCCGGTGACCACGGCTCCCTTGTCACGCAGCGCCGCGGACAGCGGGCCGGAGCCACACCCCGCGTCGAGGATTCGGCGGCCCGAGACGTCACCGGCGAGGCGAAGCATCTCGGGTCGGTCGTAGTAGGCGTTGAAGAGGCCGGACTCGTTCGCCGCCGCGTAGGCGTCCGCGAACTCGTCGTAGTCGGTTGCTGTCACAGTGACCCCGTTCCCGTGAGAAGGCAAGGGTGCATTCCTACCAAAGCCGCGTAGCGCGACGACAAGCACCCGGCTCGCCCACGTGGGGCGGGATCCGATCCCACGGAGCCGCTCGGTGGCGCGCTTGAGGTTCGGTCCGACGCCCGCGAACCTCGGGACTGCGCATAGCGTCGCGGCGCTGCATAGTGTCACTGCTTTGTGACAAGCCCAACCCCGCTGCGGCGTGCCGCCCGCTGTTTTCGCTGGTCACAGCGTTGTGATCGGATCCTGGCCGGTTTCCGGGTCGATACCGAGGGTATCGGCGGGCCTGTAGCCGCAACGTCAGCGGCAGCCTTGGAGGAGACCACCATGGGTATCGGCGCAAGCATTTTCATGATCGTGCTCGGCGCGATCTTCACGTTCGCGCTCGACTTCGACGTCGCCGGCATCGACATCGACGTGATCGGCTGGATCTTCATGATCGGTGGTGTGCTCGGCCTGCTGTTCACCGCGCTCATCTGGGGTCCGCGCAACCGCGCCAGGACCGTCAGCGAGCCGGCCGAGTACCGCCGGGTCGAGGAGCGCACCGAGATCTGACACGCCGCAAGCCGCCCCGCCGGGCCACTCACCCCGGCGGGGCGCCTTGTTTCATGCGAAAGGCGCCCCTGCGCACGCCACCGGGGCGAAGACGACCCTGTTCCGGCCGCCGTGCTCGTCCTCGCACCGGAGCGGTCCGCCCGGCTCAGCCGGCGGAGCCGCAAGCTAACAGGTACGACGACGGTCAGAAGGTGGCGATCGGGTTGACCGGGCTGCCGGACGTACCGGCGAAGCGGACCGGCGCGACCGCAAGGTGGAAGTCCCATTGGCCGAGCTCGGCAGCCGTCGTCGCGCATGCCTCCAGGTCGCAGTTGTCGAGCATCCACAGACCCATGGCGACGAGGCTCACGGCGTGAACGGGCATCAACACGTCCGCGTACCCCGAAGGCTGAACGTCCTGGGGGGTGTCCGCGCCGATCAGCGCGACCTTCCGTTCATGCAGCCATGGCAGGCAGGACGCGTGCCAGCCGGCCTGCATGAAACCGCCGGCCTCGCCGCCCTCGTGCCGGAAGCGGCCGTAGCCGGTCCGCAGGAGCACCGCGTCGCCGGGTCGCACCTGCACACCCTGGCGGCGCTCGGCCTCCTCGAGATCGTCGGGAAACACACCCTGCCCCGGTTCCAACCACGGCACATCGCGGACCCTCGCGACGTCCAGCAGGACACCACGTGTGATGATCCCGTTGGCCGCCGCCGTGACGGACGCCCACGCCGATCCCGTTGCGGCGTCGACCATGGCGTGCGACCGCCCGTTGTACATCGTGCCGTCCCAGAAGATGTGACACGGCGAGTCGATGTGGGTGATGGTGTTGCCGTGGAACGTGATGCCGAGCCGCTCGGACGAAAAGCCCCAGCGCCGGTCGTCGTGGAATGCGGCCACCGGCATGTTCTCGGCACCAGGCATGTCGGCGGCGCACGGGCACGTGGTCGTCGACCGCTCCATGCCTTCCGGCACGGTGATCTCCCATGCGCACGACACGCTCCTGCCGTGGCGCACGGCCCGCGCCGCCGCGAGTCGGACGTCGCCGGTGATGTGGTTCAGGGTGCCGAGCTCATCGTCGTCGCCCCACCGCCCCCAGTTTGACAGCGTATTGAAGTATCCGAGCACGTCGTCCTGCGCGGGCATCGGTCGACTCCCCGTCATCTCAGCACCGACTCCTCCGGTCACGCGGTTCGAGGCATGTCGGATGGGGGAGACGCCCTGCCCTTCCGACATGCCAAGGTCCGCTCGTGAGCTGGCATGACACTACCTGGGCGGGCCGGCATCGGCCGGTCAGGAGATTGGGGACGGCGAACATCGGGTATGTCGGGCCTTGCTCCCAGGTCGTCGCGTTGCGTGGGCGGCATCGCGGAGGCGGCGTGGAGATGCTTCCAGCACCGCCGCGGTACCCGCCGCCGTCGATGGCGGCGTAGTCGTGGTGCGGGTCGTCGTACTGGTTGGGGTCGCACCGCCGCGGCGTCTACGAGTCAAGGGTCAGCGTCCAGGTGTCGATCCGGCCGACGTCGGCGGCTGCCGCGTCCTGTACGCGCAGCCGCCAGGTGCCGTTGGCGGACTCGCCGGCCAGTTTCACCGTGAAGGTCTGGTGGATGTCGTCGGCGCTGCCGCCGGAGCGGTTGCTCAGCGGGTAGCTGGACCCGTCCGGTGCGACCAGGCTGACCACGAGGTCGCCGCGGTACGGGTGGACGATGTGCACCTCCGCCTTCGACGTCGCCGACGCCGTGCCCGGACAGCCGCTGATGGTGACCGTGCTCTCCACCGCGGCCCCCGCATCGGGGATCGCCACATCGGTCGGGTTGGTCGCCTTGCAGGCGGCATTCCCGTTGACCGTGAGCGTGTAGACCGCCGTGTGGGTGGCGCCGGTGCGCGTGCCGGTGACGACGACCTGGTACGTGCCCGGCGCGGTCGACGCGGCGGTGCTCAGGGTCAGCGTGGAGCTGCCGCCGGCCGTCACGGTCGACGGGCTGAACGACGCCGTCGACCCCGGTGGCAGCCCGGACGCCGACAGCGTCACGCTCTGCGCTGATCCGCCGGTCACCGCCGTGGCGACGGTCGTGGTCAGGGTGCCGCCCGGGTTGGTCGCGCCCGCCGCCGGGGACACCGAGAGCGGGTACTCGCCGGTGGCCAGGCCCGTCTGCGTGATCGTCAGGGTGCTGGCGACCGGGTTGAGGCGCAGGACGGCACCGGCCGGTGGGCGCAGCGTGTAGTCGTAGTCGGTGGAGATCACCACGAGGCCGATCCGGCGACCGGCCGCGAACACGTAGTCCCTGGGCTGCATGGCGAAGTTCAGCGTGTACTCGGAGCCCTGCACGACCTTCTCGCTGGTGGCGCGGCTGTTGCGGTTCTGCGGGTCGATCCAGCCGCGGGTGACGATCACGGGGGTGGTGCTGGTGCCCGTGCCGCCGTAGTCGACCAGCAGCGCGGTCACGTTGGCATCGTTGCGGTTGGTCACGGCGAGCCGCAGCGAGACCCGGGGCGAGCCGGTCAGCGTGACCGGGGCGGTCAGGTTGCCGGTCCGGTAGACCAGCCGGTTGCCGTTGGCGCTGTCCGGGTTGGCGACCAGCGTCGTGGCCGTGCTGGTCCGCCCGTTGTCGGTGAACTGCTGGGCCGAGGCGCCGGTCGGCGTGCCGAGGGTCAGCCCGCCGGGTGCGGTGGCCGAGGAGGCATCGAGCTTCAACACGGCCTGGGTGGCGCCGGGGTTGGGCCAGTCGGCGTACTGGCGCCAGGTGCCGTCCTTGAACTGCACCTCGGCCCGGGGCTCGGTGAGGATGCCGTTGTCGATCCCCTTGAGGAAGTAGGCGAACCAGCGCTCGACCGTCGCCCGGTAGTCCGTGCGCGAGGTCGTGCCGTGGCCGCCGTTGTGCAGCCAGATCTTGCGCGGCACGTTGTTGGCCCGCAGCGCGTCCCACCACTGCGCGTACTGCTGGCCCTTGACGTTCCAGTCGGACTGGCCGTGGATGACGAACACTCCCGCGGTGACCCGGTCGGCCTTGCCGACGTAGTCCCGGTCGGCCCAGAACTGCTTCCAGTCGCCGGTGACCCGGTCCTGGTCGGTTTCGATCTGGTCGATCCGGCTCGTGCAGCCGGTCCGGTCGACCACGGCACGGGCCAGCACGTCGGCGTCCTCTCCCTGGTATCCGCCCGGAGCGACGACGAGCCCGTTGGCGCGGTAGTAGTCGTACCAGCTGGAGATCGCCGCGATCGGCACGATCGCCTTGAGCCCGGCGACGCCGGTGGCGGCGGCCATGTTCGGCAGCGTGCCGTTGTACGAGATGCCGATCATGCCGACGTTGCCGGTGCTCCAGGACGCCGTCACCTGGGCGCCCGAGGCGCTGAAGCCGCGGGCCCGACCGTTGAGCCAGTCCACGACCGCGGTCGTGGCCAGCGTCTCCTGCATGTCGCCGCTGGTCGGGCAGCCGTCCGAGTCGCCGGTGCCGAGGCTGTGGCCGAGCACGACCGCGTACCCCTTGGGCACGAAGTAGTCGTCGTACCAGTCGGGCAGGTCTGGGAGCGGCCTGGCGGCGTTGATGCCTGGTCCGGTCGTGGGCGGGGCCCCCGGGATGAGCGGGAACAGGCTCTCCTGCGGCAGGGCACTGACGTTCACTGCGTGGTTGGCGGCGTTGGCCAGGCCGTTGCGGTACGGGCTCTGCTCGAACACGACGGGGAACGGCCCGCCCGTCGCTGGCCGGGCGATGTCGATGGCTATCCGGTCGAGCCGGCCGTCGCCGTTGGAGTCCACGCTGGACTCGACGTAGACCCGCTCCTCGACCTGGGCGAGCGCGGCTTGCGGGGGTGGCGCCGCGCCGGCACCGCCGGCCGGCAGCGGGAGGGCGGCCGCGAGCAGCGCAGGAATGAGGGTCAGGCGGTGGGGGAACCGCATGTGGCATCCTTCCAGGGGTGTCGGATAGTCGCCGAATGCCGGTACAGCGCGATGGTTGTCGATGTTTTCAGATCGACGATGGCAAATCAATGCGGCGCGCGTCCCGTGGTGAGTGGGATTCGCCTGTCGGCGGGCGTCCGCGCATGGACGTATCGATGACATCGTCCGTTCGGCCCAGCCAGGGTCACACGCTCGGCCGCTTACCCCTATCCTCTCGGGGTGATCAACAACATCAGCACCGCAGAAGTCCTCCTCATGCTGCCCGTCGCGGCTGTGGCGGTCGCCGTCCTCGGCTACATCGCCGGCCGGGCCTTCCGCCGGCGACGTAGTCGGGCCGGCCAGTGACCCGAGGGCTTCGGCGACGATGATCGGATCGCGAGAAAGCGCAGGTGGCGGTGTGGGTGACGTGGTGATCGTCGGCGGCGGTGTGATGGGTTGCGCGGCGGCCTGGAGCCTTTCCCGGCACGCCAGGGTCACCCTGCTCGAACAGTTCGGGCCGCACCATGACCGAGGCAGCTCGCACGGCAGCTCGCGGATCTTCCGACTGGCCTATCCGGATCCTTTCTACGTCGACCTGGCGGTGCGGGCCCTGCCGCTCTGGCGGGACCTCGAGCAGGAGTCCGGGCAGCCGGTCCTGGAGCTGACGGGTGCGGTCGACCACGGGCCGCGCGAGCTGATCGAGCCGATCGCGGCGGCACTGCGCGACGCCGGGCGGCCGTACGAGATCCTGCACCCGGCGGCGGCCGCCGAGCGGTGGCCGATGCTGCGCTTCGACGAGCACGTGCTGTTCCACCCGGAGGCGGGCCGGGTGCACGCCGACCGGGCCACGGCCGCCTTCCGGCAGCTGGCGGTGAACGCGGGAGCCGACATCCGGCACGGGGTGCGGGTGGCCTCGGTGACGGCCGTCGGCGACGCCCGCGCCGAGGTCGTCACCGACGCGGGAGAGGTCTTCACCGCCGACGCGGTCGTGCTGGCGGTGGGCGGCTGGGCGCCGGATCTGGTCGCCCGTACGGTGCCGGGCCTGCCGCCGCTGCGGGTCACGCAGGAGCAGCCGGTGCACTTCCCGGCCACCGATCCGCTGTCATGGCCCAGTTTCCTGCACTACCGGGGCACCGACGCGTCCGAACCCGGCGCCTACGGCCTGGGCAGCGTCGACGGGGTGAAGGTGGGCTTCCACGGGGTCGGTCCGCAGGTCGACCCCGACCGTCGCGACCGGACCGTCGATCCGGCCGCGCTGGACCGGGTCGTGGCGTACGCCGAGCAGTGGGTGCCCGGGGTGGACACCACCGGAGCGGTCGCGTCGACGTGCCTCTACACGATCACCCCTGATCACGACTTCGTGCTCGACCGGCACGGGCCGGTCACGGTGCTGGGCGGGTTCTCCGGACACGGGTTCAAGTTCGCCCCGCTGATCGGCCGGATCGCCGCGGACCTGGTCGCGGGGCGGCGGCCGTCGGAGCGGTTCGCGCTGGGCACCCGGTGACCGGGACGAGTCCGCTCCGGAGAGCTGCTGCCCAAGTCCCGGCCGTGCCGGCGCCGCTCGGAGGCGGTGGCATCCGGCGGGTGGCGCGCATCCTCGACCGCGGCGCCGGCCATGTGGATGGTGACCTGGACGCGGGCCGGCCGTTCAGCTGAGGGCCGCGGTGGCGAGGCTCCGGACCCCGGCTTTCAGTCGGCCGACTCCGCCTTGTCCGGTGATCCGCCGGACCAGCTCGCCGTCGAAGGACCCGAGCATCAGGTGCCCGAGGAACTCGGCATCGGCTTCCGGTCTGATCTGCTTGATCAGGCCGACAACGTGGTCGTGCCAGCGCCGGTAGGTGGGGTCCTGATGCTTGTCGGCCGCGCAGGCCTGTTCGTGCGCGGCGATCAGCGTGATGTTCTTGGCGGCCAGATCGGCGAGCTCGTCGAGGAAGCTCAGGATCCGCTCGGTCGGCGCGGCGCCGGGGCCGAGCGGTGGCGGGCCGCTGTCGATCGCTTCGCCGAGGCGCGCCGCGCGTTCGGCGAGCAGCTCCTGGAACAGCCCGGTGCGGTTGCCGAACCGACGGAAGACGGTGCCCTTGCCCACTCCTGCGCGCGCGGCGACGGCGTCGAGGGAGACACGCTCCGGCCCGTGCTGGGCGAGCAGTTCCTCGGCCGCCCGCAGGATCGCGTGACGGTTCCGCGCGGCGTCCGCACGTTCGACGGCCATTGCACCCCCTGAAAAACGGACCACTAGTCCGTATAGTAGCCTGAGTCAAACGGACTGACAGTCCGCTTAGACTGGGAGGTGCTCCTGTGCAAGCACTGATCGCGGCCCCTGAGACCGCCGAAGGCCTCCGGCTGGCCGAGGTCGCCGAGCCGATACCGCAGCCGAACCAGGTGCTGATCGAGGTGCACCACGCATCGGTCAACTTCGGTGAGGTTCGGTACCTCGGCTTCCAGCGTGCGGGCGCGGTGCTCGGGTACGACGCGGCCGGGTACGTGGTGCGGGCGGCCGCGGACGGCACCGGTCCGACCGTCGGGGAGCGTGTCGTCGCCTTCGGCGCCGGGGCCTGGGCGCAGCGCGCTGCCTTCGGCACCGACAGTGTCGCGACGGTCCCCGCCGAACTCGATCTCGCCGCGGCTGCTGCGCTGCCCCTGGTCGGGATCACCGCGCTGCGCACCCTGCGTGCGGCCGGCCCGGTGGCCGGCCGCCGGGTGCTGGTGACCGGTGCGTCGGGCGGCGTCGGCCGCCTGGCCGTGCAGCTCGCACGCCTCGGCGGTGGCCATGTCATCGCATCGGTCGGCTCTGCGCAGCGCGGCGCGGGACTGCGGGAACTCGGCGCCGGAGAGGTCGTCGTCGGCCTGGACGCCGTCGGCGAACCGGTCGATGTGGTGTTGGAGTGCCTGGGCGGCGCGCACCTCGTCGCCGCCTGGAACCTGCTGCGGCCGGGTGGCACGCTGCAGAGCATCGGCTGGGCCTCGAACGAGCCTGCCGTGTTTCCGCCCAACTCGATCTTCGCGCTGGGGCCGGCCAAGACCCTGCAGTCGTTCGGCGACGCCACCAACCCCGGCCCCGACCTGACAACCCTCGTCGGCCTCGCCACCCGAGGAGCCGTCTGCGTGCCGGTGGGCTGGCAGGGATCCTGGACGCGGATCCATGAGGCGATCGACGCACTTCTGGGCAGGCAGATTCTTGGCAAGGCCGTCATCGACATCCCCCAGGTGAACGGAGGCACGGTCGTCGGCTAGAGGAGGGCCTGCAGAGGGTGGGCGCCCTGCTGGAGGAGCGCTGCCTGCTGACCGAACCGGCCGGCGCGGCGGCAGCGCCACCGGGAGCCGCAGCACCGGCGGCAGAACGGTCGGGTTAACGACCCGCGCCAGGTCCCGTTCGCGTCGGTCGCGGCATGAGTCATGCCGGCCGCGACCGACGCACGTCGATCCCCCTCCGCGAGCCCCCCGCGTGGCAGACCCCCGATTCCGGGCGTCCGCCTCGGCAGCCGTCACCGGCGGGGGATCGAACGCCGGGCGCCCGCCCCCGTCGAGCCGGTGCGCAGAGTGCGCAACGCCGCATCGATCATGCCGGCGATCGCGCCACCCGCCGCGGCGTGATGCCGCACCAGGCAATCGGACAAGATTCGCATCAGCGCGAAGTACAGCATCCGCTGCGCATGGCCGAGCGCGGGCTTCAGGACATCGCCCTGCAGGTTGGTCAGGCTCTGGCGCAGGCCGCCGGCCGTGACGTCCGCGCCACCGAGAGTCCTGGCCACGCCCGACATGTGCGCCTCCAGCAGGCTCGACATCGCGGGGTCTTCGCCGGTCGGGCCGAGAACCCGGGCGGACAGGGCACAAGCGACCGACTCGGCAACGCACGCCGCCTCACCCAGCGGTGCGAGCAGTTCCACCGCCGCGGCGACACCGGCGCCGAAGACCAGCCGACCGTTCATCACGCGGACGAGCGGGCTGTCCGGACCCGTCTCGTCCGGGTCCGCCGCCGTGCTCTTCCCGGCCCGGCTCGTCGCGAGGATCCGGCTGAGCCGCTCTTCGACCTGCCCGTCCGTGACGGCGTCCACGACCTCGTCGACGCTGTCCGCGAACCGGCGCAACTCCAGCGCCGGAGGGACGTGCCGGTTCGGTGCCGGAGGCGGGGTGTCAGCGCTCATCGGCCACCGCCCGGCGAAACGTCGGGGCTGCGACGATCACATCGCCGGACACGGTCTCCCGCAGGCGCCGCCGGGCCGCCATGAGGCACTGGCGCACGGCCGCAGGCGACCGTCCGAGCCGGACCGCGATGCTGGACCTATCGCGTGGAGGACGTGTTCAGGTTCGAGCGGGCGGCCTACGCGGCCGGCGTCCCGATGCCGGAGCCGATCTCGGCCGACCACGACACGCTCGTCCACCGGTGGGTCGAGGGGGAGAAGGTGCCCGAAGCGCCGGTGTCGGCGGCGTACGCGTTCGAGGTCGGGGCGATCCTCGCGCGCATCCACGCGCTCGACGTCGCGTGGACCGACGTGTCGACCGAGGAGCCGACGCCACGGGACTGGCCCGAGCTCGCCGCGCGGGCGGCGGCGACCGGACAGCCGTGGGCCGACGAGCTCGCCGCCCAGGTCGAGACGTTCTCCGCGATCGCCCACTTCGTCGACGCCTGCGAGCGGCCGGGGCCCGTCGTGCTGACCCACCGCGACATCCAGCCGTGGAATCTGCTCGCCCGGCAGGGTCGGCCGGTGGTGCTCGACTGGGAGCTGTCGGGGCTGCTCGACCTGTCCGGTGAGCTCGGCTCGACTGCGCTGAGCCTCGCGAAGGGACCTGGCTTCGACGACATTCGGCCCGCCGTCTTCCGTACGGTCCTCGACGGCTATGTCGCCGGGGGCGGGGCGCTGCCGCCGCCGGGTCCCAGCTGGTTCGTGTTCATGATCGGCGGCTGGCTGGGGTTCACGAGGTGGAACATCCTGCGGTGCCTCGCCGGTGTCGAGGCGAGCACCCGCCCCGAGCTCGCGCTGTCGCACGAGTCCGTACGCAACGGGGTGCGCGGCCTGCCCGACCTGTTCGGCCGGCTTCCGGAGCTCGAGGCGCTGCTCGGGTGACAGCGACCCGCTTCTGTGCTGACGCGGCGTGACGCGTACTGCCGCAGGGGTGCGCCGGCTCGACCGCGGCGACGATCATCGGGTGGCTGGTTACCGGATCCCCGAGGCCTGCAGCCGCCGGGTGGCGCCGCGGTCGATGCTGACCCTCGCCGGCGAGCCCGCCGGTGCCTCCCCGCCCGTATTGCCGAGCGCACCGACGATGACGGCGATGAGCAGCAGCGGCATGAGCAGTGTTCTGATCAGCATCGCCCAGCAGGCCTTCGCCCCGACGCGGCCTCCGTCCTTGACCCGGACCAGCTGCGTGCCGGTCAGGACGGCGCCGAGCGCACGGCCGTTGCCATAGATCAAGCCGTAGAGCATTGGCACCACGAACAGCAACGACAGCGCCAGCACGGTGACCGCGCCGTCGGACAGACCCGACGTGACGCGCACCAGCGACACCACGACGACGCCAACCCCCACACCCAGCAGGTACACCACGAAGTCGATGAGCCACGCGAGGAACCGCCGCACCTCACCGGCCCGGACGTACAGGGTGCCGTCGTCGAACGCCGCGAGCCGCTGTACGGCTCGCCGCCCGAGGACGTGCTCGGCCTCGGACTTGGCCGATTCCAGCCGGGTCGGCGCCAGCCCTGCCGCGGGGGTCGTAACCGCATCATCCCGTAGTCGCGTCATCGGCACATTGTGGACGGTCGGGAAAGCCGCCGACGAAGCAGCCCGCCAACCGCCTGCGATAGTCCATACCGAGGAACCCACAAAGCCGATGCTTCCTTTCGCATCCGGACGTGCGGGCCGGTACGGCGCCGTTACCGCCGCTCGCCCGCCACCGCTTCGCCGCGGATTGACGGCCGCGCCCGGCGCGGCGGATCATCATCGCGCACGACAGTGAGGAGCCGATGTGGACCGCTGGGAGCGTCTCCTGACGCCGGTGTTCGACGGGTACGACCGGTGGCGCGACCGGGCCCAGCGCTGGATCGACGAGACGGCCGGCAAGCCGCTCCGGGCGTGGATCGCCCCGATGCTGCTGTCGTTCGCCGCCACCGCCGCGCTCGTCGCCGTGCTCCGGCTGCTCCTGTCCGCCACGATCGGGTTCGGGGCGTTCGGCCGGTGGGTGGTCGCCGCGTTCATCGGCGCGGTGGCCGTGGTCATGCTGGTCGTCGTCATCCGCAACGTGGTCGTCTCGCTGGCGGACCCGACCCAGCGGCGCCTGCTGCTGGTCGCGCTCATCACCTCGGGCGCGGCCATCCTGGCCAGCGTCCAGGCCGTGGTCGCGGTGACGATCGCCCTGTCGGCCGACCCGCCGCCGCTGTGGACCATCGAGCGGTTCTACCTGTGGCGGCTGGTCGGCTCGGTGCCGCTGCTGGACATCCCGGCCCGGCTGGAGTGGACCGAGCCGCCGGTCCTGCCCGGACCGGCGGGCCACGTGCTCGAACTCGTGTTCATCCTCGTGGTCATCCCGCCGTTGGTGCGCGTCGGCATCGCCCTGTACGGCCATGCCGAGGACCGCGCCCGGGAGCGCAACTACTCCGAGGCGCTGGCACACCGGTTCCACGCCCGCAGGTTCTGGACCGGACTGTCCGACCCGGGACTGACCACGTACGCGGCCGGGGCCGGGGCGTTGTGGTGCCTGGTGGAGCTCTATCGGCACACGCCGACCCGGATCCTGTCCCTGACGACCCTCGCGGGTGTCGCGGCGGCGGTGGCCCTGGCCTTCGCGGCCGCGTTCGCGGTGCGCCGGATGTACGACACGCTGAGCGAGCAGGCCGTCCTCGTCACCCTGGTCTGCGCGGTCCTGCTGGTCTGGTTCGACAGCCCGGTGCGGCGGTTCCTGCTGCCGTCGGCCGGCCCGCTCGGGGTATGGCCGAAGATCGGCGTCACCGTGGCCGCGTGGCTGGTGCTGCTGCTGGTCGTGCTGGTCTTCCTGTGGTCGGATCCGGAGTTCGTCGAGGCGCTGATCGCGTTCACGCTGGTGATGGCCTTTCTGGGTGCCGACGCCCCGGCCGCCCTGTGGCTGCACCACCACGTCACGTGGCAACCGTGGGGGCTGCCCCTCGACCAGGTGCTCGCCACCGCGGGCGGCTGGTTCACCGTCGCCTTCCTGGTGCACCTGATCTGGGCGGTGATCAGGCGCCAGCCGATCCTGGGACGCGCCGACTACGGCGACACGGCCAGCGGGCTGCGCCAGGACCTGCGAGCGTACGTCCTGCGCGGGGTGCACCTGGTGATCGCGGCGGGTGCGGCGCTGACGCTGCTGCGGTCCGCGCACGCGGCAACCGTGACCGGCCCGACGGCGGGACCGTGGACGGAGGCGTCGCATGCGCTGACCGCCGCGGCCTGGCACGTCGTCGACTCGCTGCCCGGCCCCGCCGTCACGGAGATCCTCGACTGGCGGCTGGCCGCGGATGTCACCGGACGCTGGGCGGGGCTGGTGGTCATCCTGGCCGTCGGCGCGATCGTGCTGCTGGTGGGGCTGCCGCTGGTGCGTACGGTCGCGTTGTGGGCCCGGCTGACCGCGGGCCGCCCGCGCAGCAGCGAGGCGCTGGCCTCGGTGCCCGGCGCGGTCGCCGACGACCTCGCCGCCGTGGTCGCCTTCGAGGAAGGCGACTAGGGTCTCCTGCAGGTTGCGCTCGTCGGCGTGGGTGTCGAAGCCGCCGAGCGAGACGAGTCGCGGGCACCGCTGTCGGCAGCGTGCG
>NZ_JBFAOU010000167.1:0-18108 GCF_040675365.1 Catellatospora sp. NPDC049609
GCTGCTGCTGCCGGCATACCTGGACGGCCCCCGCGACATGACCGAGTACGTGGCCAAGCCGCCCCAGAAGTTGTCGACCACCGAAGACATATCCTTCGGAGAAGCCATGGCGCTCTCAGCGGCGGCCGCGGCCGCGCCGGCACCGCTGAAGCCGAGGACGAGCAGGGCAAGAGTGCCCACCAGTGCAGCAGCGGTGCGGGGCCTCATGCCAGTCCCCTGGGCCGGGGCCGGCGGGCCCGGTGGCGGCGGCGGAGCAGGTATGCGGCGGCGGCCAGAAGGGTGGCGAGGACGGCCAGCGCGGGCCATACGCCGACCAGCGTGGTCGTGGTGGAGGTGGCGCGGACGCCGCCCTCGGCGGTGACGGTGACCGTGGTGGTGACGGCGTCGACGGGCCAGACGCCGCCCAGTGCGGCGCGCAGCCGGGTGCGGGCGCCGGGGACCAGGTCGAGCCGCGCGGCCGGGCCGGTGGCGGCGACCGAGTGTCCGAACAGGCCGGACACGGTGACGGCGACGTCGGGTACCAGATGGGTGTTGCCGGTGTTGGCGAGGTCGTAGGTGAGCTGTCCGCGGTCGGCGGTCAGGTCGGCGACGGCGAGGCCGGGCACGGTGGGGCCGCTGACGCGCAGGTAGACGCGGGCCGCGACGGCGTGGGTGACGCCGACGGTCAGGCCGCCGCCGTCGAGCTGCCCGCTGGGCGCGGCCTCGGCGGCCACGACGCCGCCGACGTGGTCGCCGGGCGTGGCGTTGGCGGGGACGGTGATGGTGAACGGGATGTCGGCCTGCCGCTTGGCGGGCACCACCACGTCGGCCAGGCCCACCCGGGTCCAGGCGCCGATGCCCTGCTGGGTCTGGCTCTCCTGGCGCAGCCCGAACCCTCCGTCGGCGCTGGTGTTGAACGCGTCGGCGCCGTACAGCCGCAGGGTCATCGGTTTGTCGGTGAGGTTGGCGACGCGGACCGAGTCGATGACGGTCTGGCCCGGCGGCGACTCGAGGAAGAAGTACTGGCGGGGGGTGGGGCCGGGCGTGGCGGGCGGGGTGGGGGTCACCGCCCAGCGGCCGTTGCCCGCGGCCTGGGCCGGGGCGGGCGCGAGGCCCGCCAGCAGCGCGGCGGCGAGGGCGACCGCGCCGGTGCGCGACCAGATGGCCATCGACCTCTCCCGGGGTGGTGGGATGGGTGGGGCCGGTGGGGACGGATAGCGCCCGCCCCCACCGGTTCCGGTCAGCTCAGCGTGATCGTGAGCGTCGCGGAGTAGGAACCGGCCAGCTGGTTCGCGGGCACGGTCAGGGCGAGCGCCGCGGACGCGTCGAAGCTGCCGCCGGTGCCGGCCGCGTCGGCCGGGGCCGAGCACAGCGTGGCGCCGTCGACCTGGCCCGCCGTGCCCGCCGCCGCGGTGACGGCGTTGCCGGCGCCGGCCGTCGCGGTGCAGGTGGGGGTCCAGGACAGGTTCGCCTTCGGGATGGTGCCGCCGGGGGTGCCGGTGAAGTCGGTGAGCGTGCCGACCAGGCTCCAGCCGAAGGTGCTGCCGCGGAAGTCCGTCACCGTGATGACCGGCAGCGTTCCGGTGCTGGTGTGGACGGTGCCGTCGAGGGTGACCCCCGACAGCGCGATGTTGCCGCTGCCTGCCCCGCGCGCCATCGCCAGGTTCCCGGCGGTGACGGTCTGCGACAGGTTGTAGGTCAGCGCGCACGACCCGGTGGTGGCCGCGCCCGACTTCGCGACGCAGGCGTCGGCCGAGGCCGTCCAGGTCGCGATGGCGAACAGCGTGCCGGGCCCGATCCCCGACGACGCGCCGATGAACGCGGTCGCGGGGGCGTTGACGGTGTACGTGGTGCTGATGCCGCCCGCGGCCGAGGCCGTGATGCTGACCGGGGCGTCCCCGGTCGGGCTGGGCGGCGGCGGCCCGGCCAGCGCCTGGTAGCCGCGGATGGCCACCGTGCTGCCCGGGTTCCAGTTGGTGCCGGTCACCGCGACCGAGGTGCCCGCGCCGCCGCCACCGGGGTTGATGGCGATGGTGGGGGCGCCCAGGACGGTGATCGGCGCCAGGACGGTGTTGACGCCGTCGGAGACCGCGAGGCTGCGGACCCCGGTGGTGGCGTCGGCCGGGACGGTGAGGGTGCCCGTTCCGGTCCCGGTGGCGGTGGTGGAGCCCGTGCCGGTGCCCTGTCCCGTGCCCCCGCCCGCGGCGTCCTTGAGGGACGCGGTGAGCGTGGCGTTCGGGGCCAGCCCGGAGACCGAGAACGAGACGACGTTCCCGGCGCGGGCGTGGGTGGTGACCGTCTGGCCGGACACCGCGGTCACGGTGGCCGAGCCGTCGAACACGGTGAAGGACTCCACGATGGTGCTCGCCTGCGGGGCCGCCTTGTGGTCACGGTCCCCGGCGTTGGAGCAGTACGTCGCCGCGGTGGTGTTGGCGAACTTCACCTGCGTCACCGTGGCCGTGGCGGTGCCCGCGGCACCTGCCACGAACGTGCCCGACGCCGTGATGGCGCCGAGCGGGGTGTACGGGTCCCGGGCCCCGGTCGGGTACGGCGCCATGTTCAGCGTCACCGTCCCCGACTGCGATCCGCCGAGGGCCACCTTGACGATCACCGGGACGTCGCCGGCGACCAGCGGGGCGGGCCCGTTGTCCGGTCCGGCGGCGGCGGTGAGGGTGACCGTGACGGTCTGCCCCGGTGCCGGTGTCACCGGCGACAGGGTCAGGCCGAACGTGTCGGCCCAGGTGGTCGGCGAGGAGCCGGTGCCCGAGTCGCCGAAGTAGAGCCGGCAGCCCAGCGAATTCGCTGTCGGCCCGTACGCCTGCGCCGGTGCCTGAATGAGACCCAGTGCCGCGACGGCAGCGATGCTGCTGGTGACGACCGCCCACTTACTCCGCATGGAACCTCCCTTCTCCATCCGTTTCGCTAGTCGAAACGACGTTCACTTCTGCGATACGTAAATGAAGTCAGCGGGATTGCCGGTTGTCAACCGTCCGTCCGGCGATGGTTGGCGGACGATGCGCACAGAGCCCTTGCGCCACCAGGCATCGGCGGAATAGCTTTCCATCAAACGAAACGGCGTTCCGATCAACGAAACATCGGGCGGTCATCATGATCTCGTTCCTGCTGGCCTCGATCGCGCTGTGCATGCTGGCGCTCGCCGCCACGGCCGCACGCCTGCGCCGCGCCGCGCCGGTCGGCGCCCCGCTCGTGGCGGTGGTGTGCGTCGGGCTCGCCTACGACTGCGCCGCCATCGCGGTCGGGCCGGTCCTCGGCTTCGGCTCGGCGCTGCACGCCGTCAACCAGCCGCGCTACTGGATCCATGCGGTGCTCACCCCGCTGATGATCCTGGCCGTGATGGACCTGGCGGCCCGCGCGGGCGTGGTCTCCCTCGCTCGGCGCCCGGTCCGGATCGGACTCGGCGCGCTGACGGCGGTGCTGGTGGCGCTGGGCGTCGCGAGCGACGTGGTCGCCCTGCGCCTGGCGCCGGAGACCTACGCCGACACGCTGCGCTACGTCAACGACGCCGCCGAAGGCCCGCCGGTGCCCGCGATCGTCACGATCCTCGTGCTGATCGGCATCGGCGCGGCGCTGTGGCGCCGGGCGGGTGTCCCGTGGCTGTGCCTCGGCTCGGTGGCCATGTTCGTGGCCGCGGCCGCAGGCTTCGCGCACTTCTGGATCGGCAACACGGGCGAGCTCCTGCTCCAGGCCGGGATCGTCGCGACCCTCGCCGCCGTCGCCGCCCGCACCTCCCCCGCCCACGCGAGCGCCCCCACGCCCCAGCCCCAGCCGACCCCCGAAACCGCATAGCGATCCCCACCGCACCGCACCACGCCAGCCGCACCGCACCACGCCAGCCGCACCGCACCCACGCCGGGCGCACCGCACCGCACCGCCCGCACCGCGGGCCGCCCGCACCACGCCGTCGCGCCGTCGCGCCAAGATCGCTCGACTTGCCAGGCAACTGGGCGAAAGCGCGCCCAAGATACGCCCGGTTGCCTGGCAAGTCGGACGATCAAGACGCGGCCTGCCCGCCTTCGCGGGCGGGCAGGCGGGGCCGGCGGAGCGGACCGCGGCGAGCGGGGTCAGTCCTCGGTCAGGGCCGCCGTGGCGTCGGCGTCGTAGGTGCGCCAGGCGGACAGCACGACCAGGCTGCCGATCACCAGCGGCGCGATGACCACGGCGTACGCCCAGCGCAGCGACCCGGTCGCGTCCGACGCCTCGCCGATCAGCCACGGCCCGAGCGCGCCGCCGAGGGTGATGACGCTCTGCAGCACGGCGAACCCGAGCCCGCGCCGCGACGCGGGGACCACGTCCGCGTTGGCCGCGGTCAGGTTGGCGATCGCACCGGCGAAGCCGACGTTGGCCAGCCCGAAGCAGATCACCTGCGGCATCATCGGTTCGATGAGCACGGCCCCGGCCAGCGCGGCCGTGCCGGCGAGCAGGGACCAGCCGCCGAACGCGACGCGCCAGCCGGTCCGCCGGCCGTGCCAGCGGTCGCCCAGCCAGCTGCCGACGCCCATGCCGACGAGGATGCCGACCAGGCCCGCTCCCCCGCCGACGGCGGCCGCGGCGGCCTCGTCCAGGCCGTACTCGCGCTGGTAGAACGACGGCATCCAGAAGAACAGGCCGCCCAGGCCGAAGAACAGGATGCTCAGTCCGATCACGACGGAGCGCAGGGTGCTGATCCGCCACAGCAGGCGCACCTGCGCGATGATCGGCGGCCGGGCCGTGGCGGCGGCCGGTGCCGGAGTCGCCGCCTCGGTCCCGGCGTACCAGGCGCCGAGGCGGTCGCCGATGCCGCGCACGGGCTCGCGGACCGTCAGCATCAGCGCGGCGATGATCGCTCCGGGGATCGCGATGAGGAAGAACCCGGTGCGCCAGCCGACCGCCTCGGCCAGCGCGCCGCCTGCGATCACGCCGATCGGCAGGCCCGCGAAGTACGCGGCGCGCTCGATGCCGTACGCCCGCGCGCGGCCGGGTCCGGGGTAGAGGTCGCCGAGCAGGCTGGACGCGGGCGGGTTGTAGAGCTGGCCGGCCGCGCCGAGCATCACCCGGACGCCGAACAGCATCGCGTACGACCCGGCCAGCCCGGTGCCGAGGGTCAACAGCGCCCACACGGCCACCACGGCCGCGACGGTCCAGGTGCGCCGCCCGGTGTCGGCCAGCCGCCCGGCGGGCAGCAGCAGGAGCACGGCGGCGATCGCGCCCGCGGTGGCGATCGCGCCGGCCGCGCCGTCGTCGAAGCCGAACTCGCGCTGGATCGCGGGCAGCGCCCCGGCGAGCAGGTTGTACTCGACGCGGTCGACGAGCGCGACCAGGCCTATACAGACCGCGGGCCACCAGCCGAACGGGGCGGCCCGGCCGCGCCGGACCCGCACGGGCGGCCTGCCCGCATACGCGGTGATCTCGCGGGTCTCGTCGGTCACGGCATCGACGCCCATGGCACACCTCCAGATAGGGCGCCATCGTAGAGTCTGGAAACGGCGTTTCGCTAGAGGAACCGGGGACCGGCGGCCGGATCAGGCGCGCTCGGCGGCGGCGACTTCCCTCGCGGTCGGCGACTTCCGGGTCGTCACGAGGGCTCCGAAGTCGCCGACCGCGGCGCACGGGCGGACTCGCGCTCGGCGACCACCGCGCCCGTCATGCGGCGGACCACCTCGGCGGCGATCAGCAGATCCTCGGTGGACAGATCCGCGACGGCCTGCGCCATGCGCCTGCCGAGCGGCTGGAAGAACTCGCGCGCCATCTCCAGCGCGGGTGGGCGCACGGCCAGCGTGACCCGGCGGCGGTCGCGCGGGTCGCGGGTGCGCTCGACGTGCCCGGCCGCCTCCAGCCGGTCGATCAGCGAGGTGGTGGCCGGGGCACCGAGTCCCAGCTTGCCCGCCAGCTCCCCGGCGGTCAGCGGCAGGTCGGCCTCCGCCGTCACGGAGATCCACATGATCGCGTTGAGGTCGCTACGACCCAGGCCGTGCGCACGGGCGAAGACGTCGACGAACACGTCGTTCTCGACGGTGTTGGTCTGCAGCGCCCGCCTGACCTCGTCCAGCGCGGCCGCCCGGGAGTGGGGGCCACCTCGCGTCTCCATGCGCAGAGCATATATCATTTCGATCGTCGAACCTTTCGACTGTCGAATCATCGCGGGCGCAGTGTGCCCGCCTCACGTCAGGAGTCGCCCCACCATGGGTGAGCGTTTCGCCTCGTGGATCACGAGCCGGATCGGCGCGGCCGTCGTGCTGTTCGCGACCGTCGCCCTGTCCGCGCTGGTGTTCCTCGGCAGCCCCAGCCAGCCCGAGGCAGGACCGACCACCGGCCTGCCCGAGGGCAAGCAGTCCACCCGCGTCACCGAGCTGCGCGACCGGTTCGCCGGCGGCCGCGCCGAATCGGCGCTGGTCGTCTTCGAACGCGCCGACGCGCCGCTCGACGAGGCCGACCGTACGGCGATCGGCGCCGCGCAGCGGACCGCGTCCGCCGTCGCGCACGTGGCCGAGGTGCCCCCGGCCCGGTTCAGCGACGACGGCCGCGCCGCGCTGCTGCCGGTGCCGTTCGAGGCCGGGTTGGACGCCGACACCCGCAACGCCACCGTCGACGAGCTGCGCGCCGCGCTGCGGGACACCGCCACCGGCCTGCCCGGCGGGCTGACCGCGCAGGTCACCGGCGGCGCCGCGTTCGGCCGCGACATCTCGGCGGCGTTCGCCGGCGCCGACGTCACGCTGCTCGCGGCGACCGCGATCGTGGTCGCGCTGCTGCTGCTCGCCACGTACCGCAGCCCGGTGCTGTGGATCGTCCCGCTGACCGTCATCGGGCTCGGCGACCAGCTCACCGCCAAGCTGCTGCCGTGGATCGGCCGGCTGATCGGCGAGCCGACCGACGCCTCCATCGCGGGCATCGTCTCGGTGCTGGTGTTCGGCGCGGGCACCGACTACGCCCTGCTGCTCATCTCCCGCTACCGCGAGGAGCTGCGGCGTACGCCCGACCGCCGGGCGGCGCTGGCCGCGGCCGTACGCGCCGCCGGACCGGCCGTGATCGGCAGTGCGGGCACGGTGATCCTGGCGCTGCTGACCCTGCTGACCGCGGTGCTCACCAGCAACCGCACCCTCGGTATCGCCGCCGCGGCCGGGGTCGGCGTGGCGCTGGTGTTCGGGCTCGTGGTGCTGCCCGCCGCGCTCGCCTTCCTGCCCCGCGGCGCGTTCTGGCCGCTGGTGCCCACGGTCGGCAGCCCGGACAGCAGTGCGTCGGGGCTGTGGTCGCGGATCGCGCAGCTCGTCGGCCGCCGCCCGCGGACCGTGCTCGCCGGTGCCGCGCTGGTGCTGGCCGCGCTCTCGGCGGGCCTGCTCACCACCGACGTCGGCCTGTCGCAGACCGAGCAGTTCCGCACCGAGGTCGAGTCGGTGCAGGCGCAGCGGACGCTGTCCGCGCACTTCCCCGCCGGATCGTCGCAGCCGGTCACCGTCATCGCGCGGGCCGACGCGGCCGACCGGGTGGTGAGCACGGTGCGCGCCGTCTCCGGCGTCGCCGCGGTCGGCGCGCCCGAGGTGTCGGTCGACGGCTCGCTCGTCCAGCTCACCGCGCAGCTCGACGGCGAGTCCGGCTCGGCGGCCGCCGACGACACGGTCACCGCGCTGCGTACCGGACTGGCCGCGCTGGACGGGGCGGACGCGCTGGTCGGCGGCCAGCCCGCCGCCGACCTCGACCAGCGCGAGGCCAACGCCCGCGACAACGCCGTGGTCGCGCCGCTGGTGCTGGGCGTCGTGCTGCTGGTGCTGGTCATCCTGCTGCGCTCGCTGGTGGCGCCGGTGCTGCTGCTGGTCACTGTCGTGGTGAGCTTCGCGGCGAGCCTCGGTGCGGCGAGCCTGGTGTTCGCGGCGCTCGACATCCCGGCGCTGGCGTCCAGCGTGCCGCTGCTGGCGTTCCTGTTCCTGGTGGCGCTCGGGGTGGACTACAACATCTTCCTGGTCAGCCGGGCCCGGGAGGAGACGCTGCGGCGCGGCGACACCCGGGCGGGCATGCTGCGGGCGCTGTCGGCGACCGGTGGCGTGATCACGTCGGCGGGTGTGCTGCTGGCGGCGGTGTTCACGGTGCTCGGCGTACTGCCGGTGATCGTGCTGACCCAGCTCGGGATCATCGTCGGCGTCGGCGTGCTGCTGGACACGCTGCTGGTGCGTACCCTCGTGGTCCCCGCCCTGGCGATGCTGCTCGGCGAGCGCTTCTGGTGGCCGTCGCGACCCGCCGGCCGCGGCCCGGTGAACGCCGCCCGCGAGCCGCTCGCCTCCGACGAGCAGTCCCCGTCCCGCCCCCTCCCGGAGCCCGCCCCCGCCCCCTGACCGTGACACAAGATCGCGACGATCTTGCGCGGACTGTTAGGGATATGCCCGGTTAGGGCGTGTCGTACCCACAGTCCGCGCAAGATCGGCGCGGCGAAGGCGGGCGGGGGCGGGGTTAGTCGGGGATGTGGTGGGTGGTGATGCGTTTGCGGAAGACCCAGTAGGTCCAGCCCTGGTAGAGGACCACGATCGGGGCGAAGACCAGGGCGACCCAGGTCATGATCTTCAGGGTGTACGGGGTCGACGACGCGTTCGCCACGGTGAGGCTGTTGAGGGCGGCGTCGACGGTGGAAGGCATGACGTTGGGGTGGAGGCCGGCGAACAGCGAGGCCACGGCCAGGGCGATCGCGGCGGCGGTGCCCGCGAAGGCCCAGCCCTCGCGGCGGCCCTGGGGGTCGGTGCGGGAGGGCAGGCGGTTGGCCACCAGGGCGCCGACCAGGCACAGGGCGGCGAGGACGGACAGCACCACGGCGGTGGGCGTGGCGCGGTGGGTCAGGGTGAGGCCGAGGAAGAGGGCCGCGAGTGCCAGCGCCAGCAGGCCGGAGCGTTCGGCCAGGCGGTTGGCGCGGGTCCGGATGTCGCCGGCCGTCTTGAGGGCCAGGAAGATCGCGCCGTGGGTGAGGAACAGCGCCGTGGTGGTCAGGCCGCCCAGCAGGGCGTACGGGTTCAGCAGGTCGAGCAGGCCGCCGGTGAAGTTGTGCTGGGCGTCCAGCGGCACGCCGCGCACGATGTTGGCGAAGGCCACGCCCCACACGAAGGCGGGCACGGCCGAGCCGAACACGATCGCGGCGTCCCAGCGCCGCCGCCAGGACGGCTCCGGGCGCTTGCCCCGGTAGTCGAAGGCGACCCCGCGCAGGATCAGCGCGACCAGGATGAGCAGCAGCGGCAGGTAGAAGCCGGAGAACAGGGTCGCGTACCACTCGGGGAACGCGGCGAACATCGCCCCGCCCGCGGTGATCAGCCACACCTCGTTGCCGTCCCACAGCGGCCCGATGGTGTTGATGATCACCCGGCGCTCGCGGTCGTCGCGGCCCAGCACCGGCACCAGCATGCCGACGCCGAAGTCGAACCCCTCCAGCACGAAGTACCCGATGAACAGGCCTGCGATCAGCAGGAACCACAGTGTCGACAGCTCCATGGCACCTCTCCTAGTACGCGAACGCCAGCGGGCGGTCCTCGTCGGACTCGGACTCGTTCTCGTCCGGCGGCGGGCTGACATCGGGCAGCCCGGCGCGGGCGTACTTCAGCAGCAGCTTCACCTCGATCACCGCGAGCACGCCGTAGAGCAGCGTGAACACGGCCAGGGAGGTGGCCAGGTAGCCGACGCTGACGTTGGGCGAGTTGGCCGCGGCGGTCTTCATCTCCCCGAACACGACCCACGGCTGGCGGCCCATCTCGGTGAAGATCCAGCCGGTCGAGTTCGCGACCAGCGGCAGCAGCGGGAGCAGCGGCAGTGCCCGCAGCAGCCAGCGCGAGGTGGGGGTGCGCCCGCGCCGGGTCGCCCAGAGCACCCACAGCGCGAGCAGCGCGGCCGCCCCGCCGAGCCCGATCATGAGCCGGAACGTCCAGTAGGTGAGCGGGATGTTCGGCTTGTAGCTGCCGGGGCCGTACTGCTGCTCGTACTCGGCCTGCAGGTCGTTGATGCCCTCGACGCGGCCGTCGAAGCTGCCGGTGCCGAGGAAGGACAGCAGGCCGGGGATCTCCACCGACCACACCGGACGGGTGCCGTCCAGCGTGCCGACGGTGAAGACGGAGAACGGGGCGGGCTGCTCGGACTCGTAGAGCGCCTCGGCGGCGGCCATCTTCATCGGCTGCACCTCGGTCATGATCTTGCCCTGGATGTCGCCGGTGAGCAGCATCGCGCCCATCGCGACCAGGGTCGTCCAGGCGCCGATCTTCGCCGCGCTGCGGAACGCGGCGGTGTCGGTGCCGGGGCGGCGCACCAGGTGCCAGACGGCGACGGCGGCGACCAGGCCGCCTGCGACCAGGAAGCAGCCGGCGATCGTGTGCGGCACGGTGATCAGCGCGACCTTGTTGGTCAGCACCGCCACGATGTCGGTCAGCTCGGCGCGGCCGGTGGCCTGGTCGATGCGGTAGCCGACCGGGTTCTGCATCCAGGAGTTCGCGGCCAGGATGAAGTACGCGCTGAGCACGGTGCCGACGGCGACCGTCCAGATGCACGCGAGGTGGACCTTCTTCGGCAGCCGGTCCCAGCCGAAGATCCACAGGCCCAGGAACGTGGACTCCAGGAAGAACGCGACCAGCGCCTCCATGGCCAGCGGCGCACCGAACACGTCGCCGACGAAGCGGGAGTACTCGCTCCAGTTCATGCCGAACTGGAACTCCTGCACGATGCCCGTGACCAGGCCCATCGCGAAGTTGATGAGGAACAGCTTGCCGAAGAACTTGGTGAGCTTGAGCCACTTCTCGTTCCCGGTGCGCACCCACGCGGTCTGGAACGCGGCCACCAGCCACACCAGTCCGATGGTCAGCGGCACGAAGAGGAAGTGGTAGACGGTGGTGATGCCGAACTGCCAGCGGGCCAGCTCCATCGCGTCCATGCCGTGGACTCCTGCCTGTGCGAGGCTACTGGCGTCAGGGTGCTCCCTGGAAAAAGCCTGAACGACGGCGTATGCCACGAATGGGACCTGGGTCACGGGCATAGATCACGGGAACCGAACGCGCTATTCCAGCGACCGCATCATATGGAAACCGCGTTTCCATCTTGCTAGCCTGTCCGCACACGCGCCCGCGCAGGCGGCTCGCGGCGCCCACACGGAGAGCGAGCCGGCATGCCCCTACAGCTCAAGGCACCCGCGGCGACCCCGGCGCGCGGAGTGGACCCCGCGGTCCGCGACACCGTCGCGGCGATCATCGACGACGTGCGGGCCCGCGGCGACGACGCCGTACGCGAGCTGTCGGCGCGGTTCGACGCGTGGACGCCCGACACCTTCCGGCTGGACGCCGACCAGGTCGAGCAGATCGTCGCCACCGTGCCCGCGCAGACGATCGCCGACATCCGTACGGTGCAGGCCAACGTGCGCCGGTTCGCCGAGCACCAGCGCGCCTCGCTGCGCGACTTCGAGGTCGAGACCGCGCCCGGAGTGCTGCTCGGCCAGCGCAACATCCCCGTCGCCGCGGCCGGGGCGTACGTGCCCGGCGGCCGCTACCCGCTGGTCGCCTCGGCGCACATGACCATCGTCACCGCGAAGACGGCGGGCGTCGCCCGGGTCGCCGCGTGCACACCGCCGATCCGCGGGCAGGTCCCGGCGGCGACGGTGGCGGCCATGCACCTGGCCGGAGCCGACGAGATCTACCTGCTCGGCGGGGTGCAGGCGGTGGCGGCGCTGGCGCTGGGCACCGCGAGCATCCCGGCCGTGGACATCCTGTCCGGGCCGGGCAACGCGTACGTCGCCGAGGCCAAGCGGCAGCTGTTCGGCGAGGTCGGCATCGACCTGCTGGCCGGGCCGACCGAGATCCTCGTCATAGCCGACGAGCACGCCGACCCGTTCGTGGTCGCCGTCGACCTGCTCAGCCAGGCCGAGCACGGCCCCGACTCCCCCGCCGTGCTCATCACCACCTCGGCGGAGCTGGGGCGGGAGGTGCTCGCGCACGTCGCGCGGATCCTGCCCGGCATGCCGACCCGCGACTACGCCGGACCCGCCTGGCGCGACCACGGGCAGGTCATCGTCGTGGCCGACCTGGACGAGGCGTACCGGCTGGCCGACGAGTTCGCGTCCGAGCACGTGCAGGTGCTGACGCGGCAGCCGCGTAAGGCGCTGGAGCGGATGCGCAACTACGGCGCGCTGTTCCTGGGCGAGGGCACCTGCGTGTCGTACGGCGACAAGGTGATCGGCACCAACCACACGCTGCCCACCCGGCGCGGCGCCCGCTTCACCGGCGGGCTGTGGGTCGGGCGCTACCTCAAGACCGTCACCTACCAGGAGGTCGTCGACCCGGCGGCCAGCGTGGACCTGGGCCGGCTGTGCGGGCGGGCCAGCCGGGTCGAGCTGTTCGAGGGCCACGCCCGCTCCGGCGACGTGCGCGCCGCCAAGTACGCCGGCGACCCGCTGCCGTGGGCCGCCGCAGACGGCGGCGAGGCACGGTCCGCACAGGTCACCGCCGAGGCAGCTCGATGAGCGGCCCGGACCGGGTCGCCGGGCGCACCGCGCTGGTGACCGGGGCGGGCAACGGGCTGGGCCGGGCTATCGCGCACGCGCTGTCGGCCGCGGGCGCCCGGGTGATCCTGGTCGGGCGGACCCTCGGCAAGCTGGAGGCCGTCGCCGCCGAGCTTGGCGGGGACTCCCGCGTCGCCGCCTGCGACACGTCGCAGCCGGCCGAGGTCGACGAGCTGCGCGCGGTGCTGTCCGATGAGGACGTGTCCATCCTGGTCAACAACGCGGGCATCGCGGGGCCGGTGCGTGAGCTGGTCGACGTCGAGCCGGCGGAGTGGGACGAGGTGTTCGCGGTCAACGTGCGCGGGGTGTACCTGATGTGCCGCGCCTTCCTGCCCGCGATGATCGCCCGCGGTGGCGGCGACGTCATCAACGTGGCGTCGGTGAGCGGCAAGCGCCCGCTGGCCCGGCGCACGCCGTACACCGCCTCGAAGATGGCCGTGCTGGGCCTCACGATCACGCTGGCGCACGAGGTCGGCGAGCACGGGGTGCTGGTCAACTGCCTGTCGCCAGGGCCGGTCGCGGGGCCGCGGATGGCGCGCAACTTCCGGCTGGAGGCCGAGCGCACGGGCGTCACCAGCGCCGAGGCCGAGCGGGCGTTCGTCTCCCGCGCGGCGTTGCCGCGGATGGTGACCGAGGAGGAGGTCGGCGCGGCGGCGGTGGCGATGCTGCGGATGTCCGGATTGACGGGTGCCGACATCGACCTGTCCGCTGGCATGATCGGACGCTGAGACGATCGGGTAGGGAGTCGGCATGACGGAGCAAGGCTGGCGCGCCGAACGGGTGCTGGCGGGCGGCATCGCCGCGGGCCTGGTGATGACCGCCCTGATCGGACTGAGCGGCTGGTGGCTGGCCCGGCCGGACTTCCTGCCCGACACCGGGCCGTCCTGGTACGTCTGGCAGCTGCCCGAGCGGTCCACCCTGGTCATGGCCGGCGTGTGGGCGCTGTACGCGCTGCACCAGGTCGGCTTCTGGGCGCTGATCTGGTACGGCCAGCAGCGCGTCGGCACGTACGCCAAGGGCCTGCACCGGGTCAACGCGTGGGCGCTGGCCTTCAACGGCGTCTTCGTGCTGCTCCACTTCGCCCAGACCCAGCTGTGGTACGACGCGCTGGCGCAGGACGTGTCGATCTGGTCCTCGCAGTTCTCGGTCATCATCCTGCTGGTCTGGGTGCTGCTGATGGAGAGCGACCGGCGCGGGCTGTTCTTCGGCCGCACGGTCCCCACCCCCGGCGGCGCGGGGGTCCGGGCGTGGGCCCGCAAGTACCACGGCTACTACTTCGCCTGGGCCGCGGTCTACACCTTCTGGTATCACCCGATGGAGACGACCACGGGCCACCTGGTCGGCTTCCTCTACATGTTCCTGATCCTGCTGCAGGGCAGCCTGTTTTTGACCCGCGCCCACGTGAACCGGTGGTGGACGGTGACGCTGGAGCTGGCGGTGCTGTTCCACGGCGCGATCGTGGCGCTCAACAGCCCGAAGCAGCTGTGGTTCCAGTTCGGCTGGGGCTTCGCCACCATCTTCGTGGTGACCCAGATGCACGGCCTGGGCCTGCCCCGCTGGGCGAAGTGGCTCATCGGCCTGGCCTACGTCGCCTCGGCCGGCGTGGTCGTCGCGCTGATCGGGGTGCACAAGCTCGCCGAGCTGCCCCGCGTGCCCGCCGCCGAGTACGTCGGCGTCTTCATCCTGGCCGCGCTGTTCGCGATCGGGCTCTGGATCGCCCGCCGCACGCGTCGCCCCGTCTCCGTCGACTGATCAGGCGCAGCGCGCCCCCGGCGCGGTCGGCTCGCCGTGCCCGTGCCGGCGAGCCGATCTGTTGATCAACCGACGAGTTGCGCGGACCACAGATGCCGTCGCAGGCCGCGGGCATGGACCAGCTCCGGAACGGGTACCAACTCCTCCGGCCCGGCAGGGCCGAACCGGCCGCGCACACGGAGGAGTGAGTCCGGATGACCAGCACCACCGCCCGCCACGGCAGCCGCCCCTGGCTCGCCCTGTACGACGCGAGCCGCGCCACGCTCGCCGCCCGCCTGCACGCCACAAGCCGCATCGCGCAGCGGCGACGCCGGATGTGCCCACCTCCCGAGCCGCACCCCGAGCGCCGCACCACCCGCTGACTCCGGACAAATTTGTGCCTCATGACTCCCTAAAACTCCCTATCACGGCTTGACTACGGCATGTTAGGGTAGTTTTATGGAACATCGTTGTACCCCCACCCACCAGGTGCGGTCATGACCGCGATCTACCGGACCGAGGCAGGCGGGCAGCAGGTCCGCGAGCGATACGTCGAGGCGCTGCGCGCCTGGCCCGTCCCCGCCGAGCACCGGCGCGTGCCGACCCGCGAGGGGGAGACGTTCGTCGTGGTCTGCGGCCCCGAGCAGGCGCCACCGGTGCTGCTGTGCCACGGCTCGAGCACCAACACGGCGATGTGGATCTCCGACGTCGCCTCCTGGGCACAGCACTTCCGCGTCCACGCCGTCGACATGATCGGTGAACCCGGGCTGAGCGCGCCGTCCCGCCCGCCGCTGGACTCCGAGGCGTACGCCGACTGGCTGGACGACGTGCTGGAAGGGCTCGGGCTGACGCAGGCGGCCATGGTCGGCGCCTCCCTCGGCGGCTGGCTGGCGCTGGACTACGCGATCCGCCGCCCGCACCGGGTGAGCTCCCTCGCACTGCTGTGCCCCGGCGGGGTCGGCCGGCAGAAATGGGGCTGGATCGGCAAAGCCCTGCTGCTCAAGCCGTTCGGGCTCTGGGGGCAGCGCCGCACGCTGCGGACGGTCGCCGGACTCGACATGGCCGGTGCCGAGGGATTCCTCGACGGCATGGCGCTCACCTTCCGGCATTTCCAGCCCCGCAAGGAGCCGTTGCCGGTCTTCCCCGACGACGCGCTGCGCCGCCTGACCGTGCCGATGCTGGTCATCGCCGGCGATCGGGACGCCATGCTCGACTCGCGGGACACCGCCCGCCGCCTGGCCGCCGCCGTCCCGCACGCGACCGTGCACCTGCTGCCGGGCGTCGGCCACTCCGTGGTGGGCCAGACCGAGCCGATCCTCGCCCACCTGCGGCAGGCGACGGCACCAGCCGACGCGGAGCGCCGCTGACGGGACGTCGCCGCACACCCGCGGGCCCCGGCCGATTGGACGGCCGGGGCCCGCGGTGCACCGTGGGGCTAGGCGGGACCGCTGCCGGAAGGCGGGGTGCCCTCGGTGCGTACGGCCGAGACCGCGTCGCCGGCACTGGCCTTGACGGACTCGACCGCCTCCTGCACCGGCTCGCGCAGGTGCTCGCGCATCTCGCCGGCCACCTCCGCGGCCTGCTCCTTCACGCCCTCGGCGTGTTCGGCCAGCGTCTCCTTGAGCTGGCCCGCCAGTCGCTGCTCGGGCTCGCTCGACGGGATGAGGGACGAGATGAGCACCCCGGCGCCGAACGCGATGAGCCCGGCGGCCAGCGGGCTGCCCTGCGTCTGGGCCAGCACCTTCTGCTGCGCGGCACCGGCCGCGTCGCCCACCGACCCGGCGGCCGACGACGCACGGTCGGCCAGCGCCGACGCCGGGCCGCCGCCCGCCTCCAGCGGGTGCTGCACCGTGCCCATGACCTTCTCGCGGACCGAGCGTGCGGCGCCGCGCACCCGGTCCACCCGCCGGCCGACCACCCGGGCCGGGCTGACCCGGTCGGTCAGGGCGTCCACGTCGGTGCGGAGCTCCTCGCGGGTGCGCTCGATGTCCCGGCGGATCTGATCCGTTTCGGTGCTCATGATGTGTTCCTCTCCCCCTCCGGGTGCCCGCGCAGCGCGGAGGGCACCTGCTTGACCGTCTCCGCCGTCTGCGGCATCGGCCGCAGGTCACGGATCCGCGCCCGGCCGGTCGCGTACAGCACGGCCGCCACGACGCCCCACAGGACGGCGACGATCACGGCCGCCCAGCCCGGGTCCATCACGGCCGACAGCAGCCGCCACAGGGCCAGGGACACGAACAGCAGCATCAGGTTCGCCGCCACGGCGGCTCCGCCGAACATGCCGGCCGCCTTGCCCGCCTTGGCCGTCTCCTGCCGCAGCTCGGCCTTGGCCAGTTCCAGCTCCTGTCGAGCGTGGACAGGTCGGTGCTGATCTCCCCCAGCAGCTCACCGATCGACTGCCGGGACGCCGCGCCGCCTCCCCCGTCGTCCGGGGGCAGGCCGGTGCGCAGCGGCTCCGTCCTCATGGCGACACCTCGCTCTCCCGCTCGTAGCGACCGCCGCCGCCCGAGTACGCGAGGTCGTCCGGCGTCACGTGCCCCGTGGCGGGGCTCGCCGTGACCGGCGCGCGGCCGGCTCGCGTGTCGGCGACCGGTGCCGCCGGTGCCGGCAGGCGGGCGCCGCCCGCGTCGTCCTTGCCCGCCGCGACCATGCCGCGGGTCAGCCGGCCCACGACCAGGCCCGCCGCGAGCGCGCCGAGCAGGAACGTGCCCGGGTGGCGGCGCGCGTAGTCGCGTACCTCGTCCAGCAGCCGGCCGGGTTCGCGGTGCTCCAGCCAGTCGGCGGCGCGGTGTGCCCGGGACGACACCTCCTGCATGAGTTCGCCCGCCAGCCGGTCGGAACCCTCGCCGGTGCGCATCGACGCCAGGTCGTCGGCCAGCGTGTGCAGGCCGGACGCCACGCGTTCCTGCTGCGTGCCGGCCTGCCCGCGCAGTTCCTGGGTGGCGGTGTCGGCCAGGCTGCGCAGCTGGCTGCCGGTCTCCTGGGCGACGTGCTTGGCCTGCTCCGTCGCCGTCTTGGCGACATCCTTGGCCTGCTGCCCGGTGCTGGGCTGTGCCGAGCCCGGCTGGTCCCAGCTCGGCTGGTCCGGACCCGGCTGCCACGTTGCGGCCGGGCCGGTGTCGGCCTGCCCCGCGTCAGGCAGGTCGGCGTGCCGGGCCTCGCCGGCCGGTGTCTTGATCGCCGCGGGCGGCATGGTCCCGGACTCGAGCGGCTGCCCCGCGGCGTCGGTGGCGGTCCGCGTGGCGGCCGCGCCGGCGTCCGTCCCCGGCGTCCCGTCGGTGAACATGCCGGGCGTGTGCGCCAGGTTCTCCTGCTCGTACGGCTTGCGTTCGGGCGGAGCCTGCTCGGCCTCGCCGGGCCGGCCGTTGTATTGCTGAGTCATCGTGTTCCCCCTCCACACGGTGGAAGCGAATCGCCGATCGGCTCGGACCGAGTCCGTCGCGGCGGTGCTCCTCCCACTTGGCCCCACGTTCCCCGGCCGTACCCGCTGAAACACGTTTCAGCAGCTGATCGCCCTTTTTGTGCGCGCGTTTGCCGGCCGCAGGCGCCGGGAACGCACGCCCCGTCCCCACAGCCGGGGGCGCCTGACGAACGGGGAGTGCGATGAGCGAGCAGCCGAACGATGCACTGGACGAGATCAGCGAGCAGGAGGCGGCCGAAGCCGACGAGGTGACCGAGGCCGACCCGGCGCAGGACGACGAGTTCACCGAGGATGAGGCGCTGCAGGCCACCAGGGAGGCCCTGGGCGACAACGGATGACCGCCGCCCGAACGTCCGGCACCCACCCGCGTGATAGCACGGGTGGGTCCAACTTCTGTGCCAGCGTGGTCGATGCCGTGGTGCACCGGCTGCTGATGATCGGGGTGACCGACTCGGCCGGGGTGTCCGATGACGTGGCG
>NZ_JBFAOU010000168.1:0-18053 GCF_040675365.1 Catellatospora sp. NPDC049609
CTCCCCCACCACCTGACCGGCCCGCTCTTTCGATCGACGTTGGCCTATCTGGATGAGGAAATCGTGATCGACTTCATCCAGATAGGCCAACGTCCATGGCAGAAACGGGCGCGGGCCGGCCGTGGCGGCTACCGCGGGCCGGGTTGCGGCGCGGGGCGGCGCCGCGGAACGTGGCGGCGGTAGGCGCTGACCGACGGCTCGCCGTCCACCCAGAAGCGCCACGGCACGTCGTGCGCCGCCGCCACCCCCACCCGCGGCCCGGACCGGATCGCGTCCTCGCCGACCGCGCTCGTCGGCGGGATGAGCAGCGCGGGACCGGTGCCGTCGAGCAGGCTGGTGCGGTTGGCGGAGCCGTCGATGCCCAGCGCCACCGACAGCCGCGCCGGGCCCCGGGCCAGCTCGTGATCGGCGACCGGCCCGCGCCGCGTACGCGCCGTGTCGGCGCCGTCGAGCACCCGTCCGGCGCGCAGCAGCACCGCGGCGGCCTCGCCCTCGCGGCCCGCGGTGACGTTCATGCACCAGTGCATGCCGAACACGAAGTACACGTAGAGCACGCCGGCCGGGCCGAACATCACCGAGCTGCGCTCGGTCGGGCCGCGGTGGCTGTGCGAGGCGGGATCCTCGCCGACGCCCGCGTACGCCTCGACCTCGGTGATCCTCACCCGCACCCCGCCTGCGGCGAGCTCCCAGCCCAGCAGCCCGCGAGCGGTGTCGACGATCTGGGAGGCGGGGGCGTCGAACAGCGAGTAGTCCACGGATAAGACCATCTCTCGCGACCGCCGGAATGCAAAACGGGCGCTGTCGCACCTCGCGTGCATCATCGGCGCATGTCGGACGTATACGCACGGGCGAGGGAGTTCGTGCTCACCCAGGGCAGGCCGCTGGACCGGGCGCGGCTGCTGTTCCACTTCGAGTCCGGGCCGGCCCGCGCGGTGCTGGACGAGCTGGCGAGGTTCCAGAACGACGACGGCGGCTTCGGGCGCGCGCTGGAGCCGGATCTGCGCACCCCGGTGTCGTCGGCGGTGGCGACCTGGTGCGCCTTCACCGTGCTGCACGAGATCGGCGCGGACACCGGCGAGCCCCTGGTACGCCGTGCCGTGCGGTACCTGCTGGACTCCTACGACCCCGACGAGCGGCGCTGGTGGATCGTGCCGCCCGAGGTGGAGGACTCGCCGCGCGCCGGCTGGTGGGCGTACCACGACATCGCCGGGAACTTCGGCGGCTGCCTGCTGAACCCGACCGCGGGACTCGCCGGGGCGCTGTGGGAGCACCCGGAGGGGGTGCCTCCCGCGCTGCTGGCGGAGCTGACCGAGACGGTGCTCCAGCGGCTGGAGGCGCTGGCCGACGACCGGATGGACCGCGGTGACCTGACCGCGGCGGAGCTGTTCGCGCAGGCCCGGCACCTGCCGGCGGCGGCGCAAGCGCAGGCGGTCGCGGCGCTGCGCCGGGCGGCGGCGCGGCTGGTCGAGCACCAGCCGCAGGCCTGGACGGCGTACACCCTGCAGCCGCTGGACGTGGCGCACGCGCCGGACTCGTTCCTGGCGCCCGCCGTGGAACCGGCCTCGGTCGAGGCGAACCTGGCGTACCTGCTCGACCTGCAGCTGCCGGACGGGTCCTGGCCGCTGACCTGGACCTGGGCCGACGTCGACGCGCAGGCCTGGCCGGTGGCCGAGCGCGAGGCCAAGGGCCTGGTGGCCCTGGAACGGCTGCGCGTCCTGGCCGCGTACGGCCGCCTCTGACGATGGCTGGGACCCGGCCTGGGGTGGCTTGATCACTGTCTCGGGTCAGAAAGTGAGGTCGGACTGCACTTTCTGACCCGAGACAGCGATCACCCCGCCGCCCGCCGCGAGGGCGGGGGCACCGTCAGCGGGGGACGACGGACTCCGCGGACCAGGTGTGCCAGGTCTTGAGCTGGTCGGCCACTGCGGCGAGCTGGTCGGCGACCGGGCCGGGGCCGGTGGAGCCGGGCGTGGTCCGGGCCGCCAGCGCGGACTTGACGGTGAGCACGTCGCGCACCGACGGGTCCAGGTGCTCGCTGACCGCGGCCAGGTCCGCGTCGCTGACCTCGTGCAGCTCGCACTCGCGCACCGAGCACAGCGCCACCAGCTTGCCGGTGATCTCGTGCGCGTCGCGGAACGGCACGCCCCGGCGGACCAGCCAGTCCGCCACCTCGGTGGCCAGCGAGAAGCCGACCGGCGCGGACGCGGCGAGCCGGTCCACGCGCACCGTCATGGTGGCGATCATGCCGGCGAGCGCGGGCAGCACCAGGCTGAGCGTGTCGACCGCGTCGAAGGCGGGCTCCTTGTCCTCCTGCATGTCCCGGTCGTAGGTCAGGGGCAGGCCCTTGAGCATGGTGAGCACGTTGACCAGGCCGCCGATGAGGCGACCGGCCTTGCCCCGGGCCAGCTCGGCGATGTCGGCGTTCTTCTTCTGCGGCATGATCGACGAGCCGGTGGCGAACGCGTCGTCGAGCTCGACCCAGCCGAACTCGTGCGACGTCCACAGCACCACCTCCTCGCCGAGGCGGGACAGGTGCACCCCGAGCAGCGCGGTGGTGAACAGGAACTCGGCGACGAAGTCACGGTCGCTGACCGCGTCCATGGAGTTGGCGAACGAGGTTCGGAAACCCAGCTCCTTGGAGACGGCGACCGGGTCCAGCGGCAGGCCGGAGCCGGCCAGCGCGCCCGCGCCGAGCGGGCTGACCGCGGCGCGGACGTCCCAGTCGCGCAGCCGTTCCAGGTCGCGCAGCAGCGGGTGTACGTGCGCCAGCAGCCAGTGCCCGAAGGTGACCGGCTGGGCGTGCTGCACGTGCGTCAAACCCGGGGCGGGCGTGTCGACGTGGCGGGCGGCCTGGTCGGTGAGCGCCTCGGCCAGCTCGGTGATCCGGGCGGCCAGGTCACGGGCGTGGTCGCGCAGGTACAGCCGCAGGTCGGTGGCGACCTGGTCGTTGCGGGAGCGTCCGGCGCGCAGCTTGCCGCCGAGCGCGCCGAGCCGCTCCAGCAGGCCGCGCTCCAGCGCGGTGTGCACGTCCTCGTCCTCGATGGTGGGGCGGAACGTGCCCGTCGCCACCGCCGCGTCGAGGTCGTCGAGGGCGGCCAGCATCTTCCCGAGCTCCTCGGGGTCGAGCAGGCCGGCCGCGGCCAGCACACGGGCGTGGGCACGCGAGGCGGCGAGGTCGTACGGCGCGAGCCGCCAGTCGAAGTGCACGCTCACCGACAGCCGTGCCAGCGCCTCGGCGGGTCCGTCCGCGAACCGCCCTCCCCAGAGCCGGGTCATTGCTGGTTCCTCCTGTGTCCTGTTGCGTTGATCATGAAGTTGGGGCGGCGACACGCCGTCGAACACGCACCTAAGTTCATGATCGACGGAGTGGCGGGGTGGGTGGCGGTCAGGGTTCGTCGTCGAGGAGGAGGTCGGGGGCGTCGGGGTTGTCCAGGCCCGCCCAGCTGGCGAACTTGGCGGCCAGCGCCTCGCCGCCCGCCGGGTCGCGGGCGACCATGAAGATGGTGTCGTCGCCGGCGATGGTGCCGACGATGTCCGGCAGGCCGCTGCGGTCGATGGCGCTGGCCAGGTAGTGCGCGGCACCGGGCGGAGTGCGCAGCACGGCCAGGTTGCCGCTGTGGTCGGTGCCGTTGAGGACCTCGCGCAGCAGGCGGATCAGCCGGGCCGGGCCGATCGAGGCCGGGCGCAGCGCCGGATGGCCGTCCTCCGGGATGAGGTAGACGGCGGGCGCGCCGTCGCGGCCGCGCACCTTCACCGCGCCCAGCTCCTCCAGGTCGCGCGACAGGGTCGCCTGGGTCACCTGCACGCCCTCGGCCGCCAGCAGCTCGGCGAGCTGCGTCTGCGACGTCACCCCGCCGCCCCGGATCAGCTCCTCGATCCGGGCGTGCCGGGCCGTGCGGGTCATCGGCGCGGTCATGCCGTCACCTCGCTCCGCTCGGCTCCGTCACGACGACAACCGAACATGATTCGCTCGCCAAGCTCGCTCATGCCGTCACCTCGCTCCGCTCGGCTCCGTCACGACGACAACCGAACACGATTCGCTCGCCAAGCTCGCTCATGCCCTCACCTCGCTCATGCATGCTCCATGAGGAACGTCAGCAGCGCCTTCTGCGCATGCAGCCTGTTCTCAGCCTGGTCGAAAACCGCGCTCGCCGCGCCGTCCATGACCTCATCGGTGATCTCCTCGCCCCGGTGGGCGGGCAGGCAGTGCAGCACGATCGCATCCGGGTGCGCGTGGCCGAGCAGCGCGGCGTTGATCTGGTACGGCAGGAACGGGGTGATCCGGTCCAGGCCGTCGCCCTCGTGGCCCATCGAGGTCCAGGTGTCCGTGGCGATCACGTCCGCCCCGGAGACGGCCTCCTTGGCCTCGGTGTACTCGGTGACCGAACCGCCGGTGCGCGCCGCGATCTCGCGGGCCTTGGCCACGATGGCCGCGTCCGGGGTGAACCCGAACGGGCCCGCGATGCGCACGTGCATGCCGGCCACGGCACCGCCGAGCAGATACGAGTGCGCCATGTTGTTGGCCGCGTCGCCCACGTAGGTGAGCGTACGGCCCTGCGTGTGCCCGAGGCGCTGCCGCACCGTCTGCAGGTCGGCCAGCACCTGGCAGGGGTGGAAGCTGTTGGTGAGCGCGTTGACGACCGGCACGGTCGCCCCGGCGGCCAGCTCCTCGATCCGGGTGTCCTCGAAGGTGCGGATCACGATGCAGTCGACGTACCGGGAGAGCACCTGTGCCGCGTCGGACATGGTCTCGCCCCGGCCGAAGTGCGTGTTGGTGGCGTCGATCAGCACCGCGTGCGCGCCGAGCTCGGAGATGCCGACCTCGAACGAGACGCGGGTGCGCAGCGACGGCTTCTCGAACAGCACCGCGACCGACATGCCCGCCAGGGCCTTGCGGTGCCCGCGCCGGTTCTCGGCGTACTCCTGGGCGAGGGTGAGGACCCGGTCCTGCTCGGCCGAGGTCAGGTCGTCGTCGCGCAGGAAGTGCCGGGTCATGAGGAGGCTCCGGAGTCGGTGGTGGTCTCAGGCTGGGCGAGCTTGAGGGCAGGGCCCAGGGCGGCGAGGAACGCGTCGGCCTGGGCGCTGGTGAGGATCAGCGGCGGGGCGAGCCGGATCACGTCCGGCTGGGCGGCGTTGACGATGAACCCGGCGTCCAGCAGCGCCTTCTGCACGGCGGGGGCGACCGGGGCGGTGAGCACGACGCCGAGCAGCAGGCCCGCGCCGCGTACGCCGGCCACCAGCGGGTGGTTGAGCGCCTCGATGCCGCGGCGCAGCTGCTCGCCGATCCGCTTGACGTGGTCGAGCAGCCCGTCGGCGGCGATGGTGCGCAGCACCGCGAGCGCGGCGGCGCAGGCCACCGGGTTGCCGCCGAAGGTCGTGCCGTGCTGGCCGGGGGTGAACAGCGCGGCCGCGCCGCCCGGGTGGCGCTGGGCGAAGGCGCCGTCGGCGAAGGCGATGGTCGCACCGATGGGCAGGCCGCCGCCGAGGCCCTTGGCCAGGGTGATCACGTCCGGGGCGATGCCCTCGGCCTGGTGGGCGAACCAGTGCCCGGTCCGGCCGACGCCGGTCTGCACCTCGTCGAGCACCAGCAGCGCGCCGTGCCGCGCGGTGACCTCGCGGGCCGCGGCGAGGAAGCCGGGCGGGGCCGGGACCACGCCCGCCTCGCCCATGATCGGCTCCAGGATGACCATGGCGGTCTCGTCGGTGACGGCCGCGGTCAGGGCCGCGGTGTCGCCGTACGGGATGTGGGTGACCTCGCCCGGCAGCGGCCGGAACGGGTCGGCCTTGGCGGGCTGGCCGGTCAGCGCGAGCGCGCCCATGGTCCGCCCGTGGAACGCCTGCCTGCAGGCCACCACGTGGGTGCGGCCGGTGCGCCGGGACAGCTTGAACGCGGTCTCGTTGGCCTCCGCGCCGGAGTTGGTGAACAGCACCCGGCCGGGCCGGCCGGTCAGCGCCAGCAGCAGCTCGGCCAGGGCGACCGGGGGCTCGGCCACGAAGAAGTTGGACACGTGCCCGAGCAGCGCGATCTGCTTGCTGACGGCGGCCACCACCGCGGGGTGGCCGTGGCCGAGCGCGTTGACCGCGATGCCGGACAGCATGTCCACGTAGGAGCGGCCCGCCTCGTCGACCACCACCGCGCCCGCCCCGCTGACCAGCGCCAGCTGCGGGGTGCCGTAGTTGTCCATCAGCGACTGCTGCCACCGCTGGGTGAGCGTCATGGCCTCTCCTCGTTCCGCTCGCCGGCGCCGTCGCCGGACATCGCGCTCATGACGGCGAACCGTCCAGGTCATCGGGGACGACCATGGTGCCGCACCCCTCGTCGGTGAAGATCTCCAGCAGGGTGGAGTGCGGGACGCGGCCGTCGACCACGACCGCGGACGGCACGCCGCCGCGCACCGCGCGCAGGCACGCCTCCATCTTGGGCACCATGCCCGCCGACAGGGTCGGCAGCAGCGCCTCCAGCTCCTTGGCAGTCAGCTGTGTGAGGAGGCTGTCGGTGTCGGGCCAGTTCGCGTACACGCCGGGCACGTCGGTGAGCACGATCAGCTTGCGGGCGCCCAGCGCGATGGCGAGCGCGGCCGCGGCGGTGTCGGCGTTGAGGTTGTGCGGCACGCCGTGCGGGTCCGGGGCGACCGTGGACACCACCGGGATGCGCCCGGCCGCGAGCAGGCTGTCGACCAGCGAGGTGTCGACGCTGAGCACGTCGCCGACCTGGCCGATGTCGACCGGCTCGCCGTCGACGACGGCCGGGCGGCGCACCGCGGTGAACAGCCCCGCGTCGTCGCCGGCCAGGCCGACCGCGTGCGGGCCGTGCGCGTTGATCTGGGTGACCAGGTCCTTGCCGACCGACAGCAGCACCATCCGCACCACGCTCATCGCCTCGGCGGTGGTGACCCGCAGGCCGCCCTGGAACTCCGAGGCGATGCCCATCCGGTCGAGCATGGCCGAGATCTGCGGGCCGCCGCCGTGCACCACGACCGGGCGCAGCCCGACCGCGCGCAGGTACGCCATGTCCGCCGCGAACGACTCGCGCAGCTCCGGCGTGGTCATCGCGTGGCCGCCGTACTTGACCACGATCGTCTCGCCGCGCAGCTTCGTGAGCCAGGGCAGCGACTCGACGAGCGCGGCGGCCCGCTCCCCCGGCGTCATGACGAGTACGCCGAGTTCTCGTGCACGTACGCGTGGGACAGGTCGTTGGTCCACACGGTCGCGGCGTGGTCGCCCGCGTTCAGGTCCACGGTGATGCGGACCTGCACCCCGGACAGGTCGACCTTGCTGCGGTCCTCGGCGGCGGCGCCGTTGCGGCACACCCACACGTCGTTGATGGCCACGTTCAGCTCGTCGGCCTCGAACACCGCGTCGGTGACGCCGACCGCGGCCAGGATCCGGCCCCAGTTGGGGTCGTTGCCGAACAACGCGGTCTTGACCAGGTTGTTGCGGGCGATCTCGCGGCCCACGATCACCGCGTCGTCCTCGGAGTCGGCGTTGACCACCTCGATGGCGACCTGCTTGGTGTGCCCCTCGGCGTCGGCCAGCAGTTGCTGGGCCAGGTCGTGGCAGGCCCGGGTGACCGCGGCGGTCAGCTCCTCCTGGGTCGGCTCGACGCCGGAGGCGCCCGAGGCCAGCAGCAGCACCGTGTCGTTGGTGGACATGCAGCCGTCGGAGTCGATCCGATCCAGGGTGACCCGGCACGCCTCGCGCAGCGCCTCGTCGAGCGCGTCGGCGCCGGCGACCGCGTCGGTGGTGAGCACGCACAGCATGGTGGCCAGCGCCGGGGCGAGCATGCCCGCGCCCTTGGCCATGCCGCCGACGGTCCAGCCGTCGCCGGTGATCTCGACGACCTTGGGCCGGGTGTCGGTGGTCATGATGGCCTCGGCCGCGGCGAAGCCGCCCGCCTTGGCCAGCGCCTTGGCCGCGCCGTCCACGCCCGCCAGCAGCTTCGGCATGGGCAGCCGCTCGCCGATCAGCCCGGTCGAGCAGACCGCGACCTGGCCCGCGCCCATCCCGCCGAGGCGGGAGGCGACGTACTCCGCGGTGGCGTGGGTGTCCTGGAAGCCGCCCGGACCGGTGCAGGCGTTGGCGCCGCCGGAGTTGAGCACGACGGCCTTGACCGCGCGGCCCTTGACGATCTGCTGCGACCACATGACCGGGGCCGCCTTGACCCGGTTGGCGGTGAACACGCCCGCGGCCGTGGCGTCGGGGCCGTCGTTGACGACCAGCGCCAGGTCGAGCGCGCCGCTGCTCTTCAGCCCGGCGGCCACGCCCGCGGCCCGGAAACCCTTGGGGGAGGTCACAGTCATGCCGACACCTCACTAGGCTCGCCGTCGCTGACGGCCATGGTCTGGCTGCGCTCGCTCACGGTGCGACTCCGAAGACGGACAGGCCGGAGGTCTCCGGCAGGTCGAACATGATGTTGGCGCACTGCACCGCCTGGGCCGCGGCGCCCTTGCCGAGGTTGTCGATGGCGGAGACGACGATGATCCGGCCGCTGTCCACGTCCACGGTGGCCTGCAGGTGCGCGCTCGCCGAGCCGAGCACGGCGGCGGTGTGCGGCCACACGCCCTCGGGCAGCAGGTGCACCAGCGGCTCGTCGCCGTACGCGTCGGCGAGCACCGCGTGCACCACGCTCGCGGTGATGTCGCAGTTGCTGGGCCGGGCGGTGACGGTGGCCAGGATGCCCCGCGGCATCGGCGCGAGCACCGGCGTGAAGGACAGGCCGGTCGCGCCGGTGGCCTGCTTGATCTCCGGCACGTGCTGGTGCGCGCCCACCTTGTACGGGCTGAGGTCGCCCATCACCTCGCTGCCCAGCAGGTGCAGCTTGGCCGACTTGCCCGCGCCGGAGGTGCCCGAGGCGGCCACCACCACCACGTCGTCGGTCTGGGCCAGGCCGCTGTGCAGCAGCGGGGCGAGCGCGAGGGTGGTGGCCACGGCATAGCAGCCGGTCGCGGCGACCCGGTGCGCCCCGGCGATCAGCTCCCGCTGGCCGGGCAGCTCGGGCAGGCCGTAGGTCCACGCCCCGGCGTGCTCGCCGCCGTAGTAGCGGGTCCACGCGGCCCCGTCGCGCAGCCGGTGGTCGGCGCCGAGGTCGACGACCTTGGCCGAGGCGGGCAGGGCCGCCGCGAGCGCGCCCGACTCGCCGTGCGGCAGCGCCAGGAAGACGAGGTCGGCGTCGGCGAACGCGTCGGGCGAGGTCGCGCCGAGGGTCACGTCGAGGCCGGTAAGGTGCGGGTGGACCGCGGCGAGCGGTTTGCCCGCCTGGCTGTGCGCGGTGGCGGCGACAAGCTCGAACTCGGGGTGGCCCGCGATCAGTCGCAGCAGCTCACCGCCTGCGTACCCACTCGCCCCGGCGACGCCGATCCGGATTCCCATACCTACCTCCGCATAAACATTCCCCATGAGAATACGGCGGACTGCATGTTCATGCAAATGAGGCGCGCGTCACTCATCGGGGAACCCGGTCACCAGCTCGTAGAAGCGAGTGCAGGCCACCCCCTCGTTATCGACGGTCTCGCGCACGTCGTGGACGCCGCGCTCGTAGTGGCCCAGCTCCCAGCGGTCGCCCGCCGGGCGCAGGAACCAGAAGTCGGTGGGGATCGGCACGTGCTCGTGCACGCCGGGCACCTGGAACGACTCCGGCGGCTGGCCGGACTCCAGCAGCGCCGTCACGAGCACGTGCCGATCCGCGATCACTTGCGCACCACCGGCTTCTCCTCGACCAGGTAGCCGTTGGCCAGCAGCCACGTCACGCTCAGCGCGGCGCCGGCCTCGGGCAGGTACTGCGTCATCAGCTTGTACTGCGTACCCATCCCGGGCTGGCCGAACCAGGGCGCGGTCGGCCCGCCGTCCACGGTGAACGGCTTGATCACGCAGTACACGTGGTAGTTGGCCAGTGGTGCGCCGTCCGGGGTGTTCAGGCTCTGCGGCGGCAGCGCCCGCTGCCCGAACGCGGTGCCCGCCGGGGCGAGGAAGCTGCCGCCCGGGAAGCCGAACCGGTCCAGCCGCGCCCGCGGCTTCAGCTCGACCGGGTGCCGGTCGACCATGTCGCCGTGCGTCACGAACCCGTCGTTGGGCGGGTAGATGAAGCGCTGCTGGTCGTCGAGGTACTGGGCGACGAACCGGTCCTGGGTCAGCGGGCCGAACCGCTGGTAGGAGTGCAGCAGCTTGCCGACCACGCCACGCCGCGGCAGCGGCTTCGGGCCGAGCTGCGGCAGCGCCGGGTCGTAGTAGGTCTGCGTGGGCGGCGCGACGGCGGGCGTGCCCGGCTGGCAGGCGCCGTAGTCGGCCGCGGGCGGCGGTGGCGCCGGGTGGTGCGGGCCGGCCGTCGCGGCGGCCGGGGCGAGCGGGATGAGCAGGCTCGTGGACAGCGCCGCGAGCAGGAGACGGATCTTCACAGAACCCCCGTTGAGTGAGCACTTGCATGATCACTAACGGGCGGCGGCGGAAACCGACACTCCCCAAGACTTGTTTGGTGGTCTAGACTCCCCAACATGTCTTTGGGAGATGACGCGGCGGCGGCGGACGACCGCCGCACCGCCGTCGGCGACCTGCGCGCCCTGGCCCACCCCATCCGGCTGCGCATCCTCTCGCTGCTCACGGGCGCCGAGCGCAGCGCCGCCGAGATCGCCCGCGAGCTCGACATCACGCACGCCAACGCCAGCTACCACCTGCGGCAGCTGCGCGACAGCGGGCACATCGAGATCGCCGGGGAGGAGAAGGTCCGCGGCGGCGTGGCCCGGCGCTACCGCTACGACGTCACCAAGGAGTTCGCTCCCCGCCCGCCGGGGCAGCACCCGACCGCCGACGAGGCCCAGGTCATGTACGCCGCGCTCGCCGCCGAGCTGCGCCGCCGCGCCCGCGACGTCGTCACCGGGCCTGACGCGGCGAGCCTGACCACCGACGCCGAGCTCTGGGTGGACCTCGAGCAGTGGCGCGCGCTGCGCGACCGCGTCTGGGAGGTCAGCCGCGACCTGCACCACGCCGCGAAGCCCCCGCACACCCCCGGCACGGTGCGCGTCAGCGCCACCATCGCCATGTTCCGCATGGAGGAGAGCACGTGAACGCCCTCGCGCCCCTGCGCCACGCCCCGTTCCGCTACCTGGTCACCGGGCGCCTGATCGGCATGCTCGGCAACGCCGTGGCGCCCATCGCGCTGGCCTTCGCGGTGCTCGACCTCACCGGCTCCCCCGCCGACCTCGGCCTCGTCGTCGGGGCCCGGTCGCTGGCCAACGTGCTGTTCATCCTGTTCGGCGGCGTACTGGCCGACCGGCTCCCCCGCCACCTGGTCATGGTCGGCTCCAGCGTGCTGGCCGCGCTCACCCAGGCCGCCGTCGCGGCCCTGGTGCTCACCGGCACCGCGACGATCCCCCTGCTGATCGGCCTCGGCGTGGTCAACGGGATGGTCAGCGCCCTCGCCATGCCGGCTACCGCGGCGATGATGCCGCAGACCGTGCCCGGCGAGCTGATCCCCCAGGCGAACGCGCTCAACCGGCTGGGCACGAACACCGCCATGATCGCGGGTGCGGCGCTGGGCGGGCTGCTCGTCGCGGCCGTCGGCCCCGGCTGGGGCCTGGCCGCCGACGCGGCCACCTTCGCGGTGAGCGCGCTGGCCTTCGCCCGGGTACGCGTGCCCGACGTGCGCGACCGCACCGCACCGCGCCAGAGCGCCCTGCACGAGCTGCGCGTCGGCTGGAGCGAGTTCGCCTCGCGCAGCTGGGTCTGGTCCGTCGTGCTCGCCTTCATGTTCATCAACGCGGCGCACACCGGCGGCATGAGCGTGCTCGGCCCCGCCGTCGCCGACGACACCATCGGCCGCTCCGGCTGGGGCACCGTGCTGGCGGTGCAGACCGCCGGCATGGTCGTCGGGGCGCTGCTCGCCCTGCGGCTGCGCCTGCGCCGTCCGCTGCTGGTCGGCTGCGCCTGCATGCTCGCCTTCGCGCTGCCGGTGGTGGCGCTGGCCGAGCTGCCGCAACTGCCGGTGCTGCTGGTCGGCGGCTTCCTGTGCGGGGTCGCGGTCGAGCAGTTCGCCATCGCGTGGGACTCGTCCCTGCAGCGGCACGTGCCCGCCGACCGGCTCGCCCGGGTGTACTCGTACGACATGCTGGGCTCGTTCCTGGCCATCCCGGTCGGCCAGGTCGCCGCCGGGCCGCTCGCCGAGTGGATCGGCACCCAGAACGCCCTGCGCTGCGCGGCGGCCCTGATGGTGCTGTCGGTGCTCGGCATGCTCGCCAACCGCGGCGTCCGCACCCTGCGCGCCGACGCCCCCACCGCGGCGGCCCCCACCCGCGACCCCGTCCCCGCCTCCGCCTGACCCCGCCCTGCCCTGGCCCGCGCCCAAGATCGTCCGACTTGCCTGGCAAGTGGGCGTATCTTGGGCGCGCTTTCGCCCAGTTGCCTGGCAAGTCCGACGATCTTGGGCGCGGCCATGGCGCGACGATCGAGGCCGGGTGCGGACCGTCAGGCCGAACAGGGCAGGCCGGCCGGGACCCGTCAGGCCCGGCGGGGCGGGGGCGTCAGGCCGCGCGGGTGTGGCGGAGGAAGAGGTGGGTGCCGTCGGTGAGGACGTGGGCAGGGGTCATCCGGTGAGGGGCCGACGGCGGGCCGGCGACGATGCGGAGCGAGCCGGGGCCGGCCAGGGTCGGGCTCACCGTGAGGCACAGCTCGTCGACCAGGTCGGCCGCGACCAGGCCGCCGAGCAGGTGCGGGCCGCCCTCGCAGAGAATCTGGGTGAGGCCGCGCGCAGCCAGCTCGGACACCATCCGGGCCGGGTCCACCGACGAGTCGCCGCAGTCGATCACCTCGGCGTCGCCGGGGTGTTCGTGCGGGGCGGACGCGTACGTGATCACGATCGGCCGGGCCGGCGGATCCGCGAAGAACTTCGCGGGCACGTCGCCGGAGCGGGTGACCACGGCGAACCTCGGGTGCGGGGTGAGCCCGTGCGCGACCCGCCACGCCTGCGCGTCGGCGTCCAGCAGCGTCGCGCCGTACCCCTCGACGCGGATCGTGCCCGCGCCGACCACGACCACGTCGGCCTGCATGCGCAGCCGCTTCATCAGGTCCTGGTCGGCGGGGCCGCCCAGCGCGCCGGAGCGGCCTTCGAGGGTGGCCGCCCCGTCCAGCGACGTGATCATGTTGACCCGCAGCAGCGCCCGGTCCGCCCGGGGGTAGGCGGCGAGCAGCTGCCCGGTGTCGAGCTCGCCGGACGGTTCCGGCCACAGCCTGCGCATACGCGACCTCACATGTTGTGCACGGTGTACGCGGGCTGCCGCCAGCCCAGGATCGCCTCGGTCATGCGCACCGCGTCCACGGACTCGCGCACGTTGTGCATGCGCACGATCCGGGCGCCGAGCAGGACGCTGGCCACGGCGGCGGCGAGGCTGCCGGACAGGCGCTCGCCCTGCGGCCGGTCCAGCGTCTCGCCGACGAAGTCCTTGTTGGACACCGCCGCGAGCATCGGATAGCCCACCGCGGCGATCTCGGGCAGGCGCCGGGTCAGCTCCAGCGTGTGGAACGTGTTCTTGTTCAGGTCGTGGCCCGGGTCGATGACGATCTGCTCCGGGCGTACGCCCCGCGACAGCGCCACCTCGACCCGCGACCGCAGGAACGCGGCGATCTCGCCCGCCACGTCGGCGTACTGCGGCTTCGGGTAGTGGGTGCGCGGCCGGGCCAGGCTGTGCGTGACGATCAGCTGGGTGTGCGGGTGGGCCGCCACCAGGTCGGCCAGCGCGGGGTCATGCAGGCCGGTGGTGTCGTTGACGACGTGCGCACCCGCCGCAAGGCACGCCCGCGCGACGTCCGCCCGGAACGTGTCGACGCTGACGACCAGGTGCGGGTGCCGCTCGACGGTCGCCTGGACCACCGGCAGCACCCGCGCCAGCTCGACGTCGCCGGGCACGTCGCCGCCCTCGGGCGAGAACTTCACCCCGCCGATGTCGACCCAGTCCGCGCCGGCGGCGGCCGCGGCATCCACTGCCGCGACCGCCGCGTCGAGCGCGTACGTCGCCCCCTTGTCGTAGAACGAGTCCGGGGTCCGGTTCACCACCGCCATCACCGCGACCTGGTGGTCGAAGTCGAACTCGCGTCCGGCGATGACCCGCTTCGGAGCGGTGAGGTCGGGAACGAACATCATGCGCCGCGCAGCACCGCGCCGAAGCGCTCCGCCGTGACCGCCACCGCCGCGTCCCGGGCCGCGACCGCCTCCTCGACGGTCAGCGTCCGGTCCGGCGCGCGGAAGGTCAGCTTGTACGCCAGCGAGCGCTGCCCGGCGCCGAGCTGCTCCGAGGTGTACACGTCGAACAGCCGCACCGACTCCAGCAGCGGGCCCGCGCCCTCCGTCAGCGCCGCCTCGACCTGCCCGGCGGGCACGTCCGCCGGCAGCACCAGCGCCACGTCGATCAGCGCGGGCGGGTACGTCGAGAACACCGGCGGCGGGGTGGTGCCCGGCAGCGGCACCGCGTCCAGGTTCAGCTCCATCGCGCAGGTGCGCTTGGGCAGGTCCAGCGCGGCGCACACGGCCGGGTGCAGCTCGCCGGCGTACCCGACGACCTGCCCGTCGACGCTGATCGCGGCGCACCGGCCCGGGTGCCACGGCGCCCGCTCGGCCGCCGCGACGCCGACCACGGCGGCCGGGACCGCCGAGGCGGCCAGCACGTCCCGGGCGGCCTGCACCGCGTCTGCCCACAGCGCGGCCCGGCCCGTGCCCCACCAGCCGGAGCGCTCGTACTCGCCGGTCAGCACCACGGCCACGTGCCACGGCTGCACCGGGACGGAGGCGTTCGCCTTCTCCCACAGCGCCGGGTCGGGCCGGCCCGCCACGCCCATCACCGGCGGCACGCCGGCCGACGGGTCGGGCAGGAACACCAGTCCCTGCTCGAACAGCGCGGCGTCGCGCTGGCCGCGGCCCACGTTGCGCTTGAGCGCGCCCAGCAGCGGCGGCAGCAGGCTGGTCCGCATGAACGGTTCCTCGTCCGACAGCGGGTTGGCCAGCCGCACCGCGTCGGTGGGCAGGCCCAGCGTCGCGAGCACGCCCGCCGAGACGAACGGGTACGACAGCACCTCGACGTAGCCCTGCTCGGCCAGGGTCCGGCCGACCGAGCGCTTGCGGCGCTGCGCCGGGGTGAGGCCGTTGCCGGGCGGGGCGATCGGCAGCACGCTGGGCACCTTCTCGAAGCCGTCCAGGCGGACCACCTCCTCCACCAGGTCGGCGGGCTCGCGCAGGTCGGGCCGCCAGCTCGGGGTGACCACGTCGACACGGTCGTCGTACACGGCCACGTCGCAGCCGACCTCGGTGAGGAGGTCGCCGATCCGGTCGACGGAGTAGTCCACGCCGATCAGCCTGCTGGGCTTGTCCGCCGCCATCGAGATCATCACCGGGTCGCCCGGGTGGTTCAGGTCGAGGATCTCCTCGCTCGGCGTGCCGCCGCCGTACTCGACGAGCAGCTTCACCGCGCGGTCGATGGCGACCAGGCAGAGCTGCCGGTCGACGCCGCGCTCCCAGCGCTTGGCGGCCTCGCTGAACAGCTTGTGCCGCCGCGCGGTGCGCCCGACCATGGTCGGGTCCCAGTGCGCGGCCTCGAACAGCACGTTGACGGTGCCGTCGACGACCTCGGAGGTCTGGCCGCCCATGACGGCGGCCAGCGAGATCGGGCCCGTGTCGTCGCAGATCACCATGTCCTCGGCGGACAGCACGCGGGCCTGACCGTCCAGGGTGGTCAGCTGCTCGCCCTCGGCCGCCCGGCGCACCACGAGACCGCCGGAGATCCGGTCGGCGTCGAAGGCGTGCATGGGCTGGCCCAGCTCCAGCATCACGTAGTTGGTGATGTCGATGGCCAGGCCGAGCGTGCGGACACCGGCCGTGAGCAGGCGGCGGGCCATCCAGTCCGGGGTGGGCGCGGCGGGGTCGATGCCGCGTACCAGCCGGGCCGCGAAGCGGTCGCAGCCCTGCGTGTCCTGAATGGTCACCGGCCACGCGGGGGTCGCCGTGCCGGACGGCGCGGGCGCCAGGCCCGGGTCGGTGAACCGCGCGCCGAACGCGTGCGCCAGCTCGCGGGCCAGGCCGCGCACCGACATCTGGTATCCCCGGTCCGGGGTGACCGTGACGTGCACCTCGATGTCGTCCAGGCCGACCACCGGGCGCGCGTCGTCGCCCGGCTGCGCGGTGACCGACTCGGGCAGGATGATGATGCCGTCGTGGTCGCCGGACAGGCCCAGCTCCGCCGCGGAGCAGATCATGCCGTGCGAGTTGCGGCCGTACGTCTTGCGCGCGCCGATGGCGAAGCCGCCGGGCAGCACGCCGCCGGGCAGGATCACCACGACCCGGTCGCCCTCGGCGAAGTTGCGGGCGCCGCAGATGATCTCCTGCGGCGCGCCGGTGCCGTTGGCCTGCCCGACGTCCACGGTGCAGAACCGGATCGGCTTCTTGAACTCGGTCAGCTCCTCGATCGTCAGCACCTTGCCGACCACCAGCGAGCCCTGCACCGAGTGGCGCTGGTCGGCGATCTCCTCGACCTCGATGCCGAGGTTGTTCAGCGCGAGGTCGAGATCGGCCTCGGTGAGGTCCGCGGGCAGCTCGACCTGCTCACGCAGCCATGACAGTCCGACCTTCATGGTCAGTGCACCTCCATGCCGAACGCGCGGGAGAACCGCACATCGCCTTCGATCATTTCCCGCATGTCGCTCAGGCCGTTGCGGAACATCAGGGTCCGCTCGATGCCCATGCCGAACGCGAAGCCGGAGTACTCCTCCGGGTCGATCCCGCACGCGCGCAGCACGTTCGGGTTGACCATGCCGCAGCCGCCCCACTCGACCCAGCGCGGGCCGTCGCGGTGCTCGGCGAACCAGACGTCGAACTCCGCCGACGGCTCGGTGAACGGGAAGTAGTGCGGCCGCCAGCGGGTGCGGGCGTCCGCGCCGAACATCGCCTTCGCGAAGTGGTCCAGCGTGCCCTTCAGGTGCGCCATGGTGATGCCCTTGTCCACCACCAGGCCCTCGACCTGGTGGAAGACCGGCGAGTGGGTCGCGTCCAGCTCGTCGGTGCGGTACACCTTGCCCGGCACCACGATGTAGATCGGCGGCTTGCGGGTCAGCATCGTGCGCGCCTGCACCGGCGAGGTGTGCGTACGCAGCACCAGACCCGACTCGGTCGCGCCCGTGCTCGACTCGGCGGCCTTGACCCAGAACGTGTCCATCAGGCCGCGCGCCGGGTGGTCGGGCGAGATGTTGAGCGCGTCGAAGTTCGCCCACTCCAGCTCGACCTCGGGGCCCTCGGCCACCTCGTAGCCCATGCCGACGAACAGGTCGCCGACCCGCTCCATCAGCGTGGTCAGCGGGTGCCGGGCGCCGCGCGGGCGGCGGTCCCAGGGCAGGGTGACGTCGACGCTCTCGGTCTCCAGCACACGCTGCGCCTGCTCGGCCTCCAGCACCACCAGGCGCGCGTCGTACGCGGCCTGGATCGCGGTGCGGGCCTCGTTGACGCGCTTGCCCGCGTCGGCCTTGGCGGCCGGCGGCAGCGCGCCGATCTCGCGGCGGGCCAGCGACACGGGCGAGCGGTCGCCCAGGTGCGCGACCTTCTGCGCGCTCAGCGCGTCAAGGTCGGTGGCGTCCGCGAAGGCCTTGTCCGCCGCCGCGACGGCGTCGTCGAGCGCGGCAGGATCGAGCATCGCGGCCTGCTTGGGGTCGTACGGATCGTGACGGTATGTCATCAGAACTCCAGATCGGCAACCGGATCAGTCTAGGCAATGGGCCAGGACGGGCACGCGCGGCTTCGCCGCAGCCCACCGGAGCGATCGGAGAGGAAGAGCTGAGCGCAGTCAGTTCCGCCGCCCGCCACCGGCGGGCTGGCTAAAGGAACGGCGCCTCATGTGTCTCGGCTCCCTCTCGGACAGGTTCTCGCCCGCGAGCATACCGCGCCCGGTTCCGCCCTCGCGGCCCGGTTTTTCATAGACGTTGGCCTATCTGGATGACTTTTTCGTGATCGAAGTCATCCAGATAGGTGGATCCGCGCCGCCCGGGGCAGGCGGGCGCCCCGCAGATGCACAACCGGGTGCACGTGTGGGTCG